>JAVBTP010000237.1:0-3562 GCA_031556115.1 Candidatus Adiutricaceae bacterium | reverse complement strand
AGCCGGCCGCGGTCGATGTCGCCCCCGGCCTCGGTGAGGTTTTCGGCCTCGATGAGGTTGATGAAGCTGTGGAGATTGAGGTTCAGGGCCTTGACCTTGGCCGGGTCCACCTCCACGTGGATCTCCCTGGTCAGGCCGCCGGCCACGGTGGCCGAGGCCACCCCCGGGCTGCGTTCGAGGCGGTGGACCACTTCGTCCTCGACGAATTGCTTGAGCTTGACCGGGTGGAGGTTGGAGGAGACGCCCAGAAACATGATGGGCATGGCCGCGGTGTCGAACTTGCGGATGAGCGGGCGCTCCACGTCGTCGGGCAGCCGGCCGATGACCCGGTCGATGCGGTCGCGGATGTCGTTGGTGGCCTCGTCGAGATTGTGTCCCCAGGTGAATTTGAGGGCGATGCGGCTCATCCCCTCCTGAGAGGTGGACGTGATCTCCTCCATCCCGGTGATGGCCGCCAGGGCCCGCTCCAGGGGCTTGGTAATGAGCTCCTCCACTTCCCTGGGAGAGGCGTTTTCATATTCGGTGGCCAGCGAAATAACCGGGTAGGTCATTTCCGGCATCAGATCCAGGGGGATTTTGCCCAGGGCGAACCCCCCCAAGATGACCACGATCAGGGTGGCCATGACCGTGAACACCGGACGCTTGACCGAGGCGGAGGCCAGGCTCATGATTCTCCTCCGCCCTGATTGGCGGGCGAGGCCGGTTTCGCGTCGGCCGTGCCTCCCGGTTCGCCGGCCGGGTCGGGGAGGCGGTAGGCCAGACCGTCTTCCAGGAGGTGCTGGCCCAAAAAGACCACCGGACCGTCGATGGGCCGGGCATTGACCAGTTCCACCCGGCCGTGCTCCACCAGGCCCAGGGTGACGGGCCGCAGATCCACGGTTTTGGTTTCCGGATCGGCCACAAAAATGACAAAGCCGTCCTGCCGGCGGAAGGGCACGTCCTGGGGCACGGACCAGACGTTCCTCACCTCTTTGAAAATGAACACCACTTCGGTGAACATGCCCGGCTTGAGCCGGAAATCGGCATTGGCCACCTCCAGTTCCACCCGGGCCTGGCGGGTGTTGGCCGACAGGACCGGGGCCACCCGCACCACCCGGCCCTGAAAGATTTCACCGGGCCAGGCTTCGGTGCGCAGTTCGGCCGTCTGGCCCACCGCGATTTTGGGATAATCCCGCTCCATGACCTCCACCACCACCAGCAGGGGGTCCAGGCCCACCACGGTGAGGATGGGGGTGTTGGCCGTCAGGAGGTCGCCCTCGTCCACCAGCCGTTCGCCCACCCAGCGGGGCCCCCCCTCGGGCCAGGTGGCGTTGACCTGGGTGTAGGAAAGGCGCAGGGAGGCGTCGGCCAGCAGGCTTTTGGCGCCTTCGAGTTGGCTTTCGGCCACCAGGAGGCGGGCTTCGGCCTGGCGCAGCTTGTTTTCCGCGGATTCGAAATCGGATTGGGTGACTATCTTTTTATCCGCCAGGCTGGTCTGGCGGCTCATGTCGCTTCTGGCCAGCCTGAGGTTGGCCTCGGCCTCGGCCTGCTGGGCCTCGGCCAGCTGGACGTTGTGGGCGGCCTGGTCGCGGGCCAGACGGAACTGGTCGTCATCCAACCGGGCCAGAAGCTGGCCGCTGTCCAACCGGTCACCGATATCCACCAGCAATTTTTTCAACTCGCCCCCCACTTTGGGGGACACGGAAAATTTCTGGGCGGCGGTGAGCGAGCCGTAGTATTGGCCCACCTCCCGCATGGTGCCGAACGTGGCCTGGCCCAGTTCCACATAGACCGGCCGCTGGCCTCCGGGGCCGTTGGCCGGGCCGCTCCCCACGTTGGTGACGAACCGGACCACCGCCAGGATCAGGAAGGCCGCGACGATGAGGGAGATGACTTTGTGGGCCAATATTTTTTGCAGCATCAGTGACTCGCGTTTTTTCAAGGCTTCGGCCGGGGTCGGCCGTTTTGACCCGAACCGGGTCAATTTTGCTGAATAAAATAATTATAGCAATAAACGAACCAAATAGTTGATGAAAAAAAATCCATAAAACCAAAATGTTAGTGGCCGTCGAAAATTTTCGATCGAAAATGTCGGAGTAATAATTACCCCTATCGAATCTTTTTGACCATTTTTCGGGCGGGTCTCCCAAGCCGCCCGTGCCAATTAAGTATAGCCATTTCCCCCGAACGGGGCAAGCCAGCCTGACAAACGGCGGAAATTTGCCGATCGGGCGCGGCTGTGGTACCATTCTTCAAGCGTCGTCCGCTTTTGGCGGCCCCGCCCACATCGGCCGCCTGGTCACGGTCTGGCCGAGGAAAGGAAGCCCTCATGCGTATCCGTCCCGAAAAAACCATGGCCCTGGCCATCGATTATCAGGAAAAACTGGTCCCGGCCGTGGCCGACCAGGAAACGCTCTTGAAAAACAGCCGCATCCTTTTGGCCGGGTTGGAGATTCTCGAGATCCCCACCTTGGTCAGCCGTCAATATCCCCAAGGCCTGGGCGACACCCTGGCGGAGATCAAAGCGGTGACCGGCGCCGCACGAGTTTTTGACAAGACCGACTTCAGCTGCTATCAGGACCGGGCCCTGAAGGAAGCCATCGACGGGCTGGGCCGCAAAAATGTCATCATCTGCGGCGTGGAGGCTCACATCTGCAATCTCCAGACCGCCGTCGATCTTTTGGAGGCCGACTACCACGTGATCTTCGTGGCTGACTGCATGAGCTCCCGCGATCCGGTCGCCAAAGAATACGGGCTCCAGCGGGCGGTCCGGGAGGGGGCCCGGCTGGCCACCCATGACTCCATCCTCTTCGAACTGACGGTGGGCAAGTCCTCTCCCGCCTTCAAAGCCATTTCCAAGCTGGTGAAATAGGGCGGCGAGGGCCGGGGAGCTCCGCCAGCCGCGAAAATCGAGCCGGCGCCCGATCCGGGGGAGCCGCCGGTGGAGGAGGGCGCTCCGCCGGGTCCGGGGCGCGGCGGCTCAAGCCCGGTTGGCGGGCCGACTGGCGGCAAAACTTGATTGTCAACCCGCTTTAGCTATAATAGAGGCGAGTAAGGCGGTGGGATATGCTGAAGAAAAGTGGGTTTTTCGGCGCGCCACAGGTGGCCTGGGCGGCCACGCTTCTGGTCTTCGGGCTCGTGGTGGTCCAAGGGGCGGTGGCCAGCGGCTATCAGTGGGAGTGGTCCCGCGTCCCCGCCTTTTTCTTCGATGCCGACACCATGGAGGCGGGCCCCCTGCTGCGGGGGCTCGGGGTCACGGTTCAAATCATCCTCTGGAGCTTTCCCCTCACTTTCATCCTGGGGCTGGCCTGCGCCCTGGCCCGCCTGATCGGAGGGCCGGTCCTCGGCGGCCTGGCCCGGGCCTATCTGGAACTCATTCGCAACACGCCCCTTTTGGTCCAGCTTTCCGTGGTCTATTTCATCTTCGGGGCGGTTTTCCATTTTTCGGCTTTCTGGGCGGCGGTTCTGGCCCTGAGCCTGTTCGAAGGCGCCTATCTGTCCGAGATCTTTCGCTCCGGCCTTCTGGCCGTGGACCGGGGGCAATGGCAGGCCGCCTGGTGTCTGGGGCTGACCACTCCCGACA
>JAVBTP010000068.1:0-5589 GCA_031556115.1 Candidatus Adiutricaceae bacterium | reverse complement strand
GCTTCAAAATTTCGAGACCCGCCTTCATGGTCTGGGCGGCCATCAACATTTCAGGCACGAACAGTTCGCCTTCGGAAAAAGACTTGCCCACCGCATCCATCGCGCCGATCAGGCCTTCCTGAAGCAGTTTGTTGACATCGGTGCCGGCCGCCAGCTCTTTTTCAATAAGACCGGCAATGCTGTCTTCTTCAAAATCCAGAACCGCCTGATACACATCTTTAATCGCCATGAGAATGCCTCCTGAGTTTGGCTATTGGTTTCGGGCTCTGCCCGGATGTCGGGCGCTGGTGGCGCCCGCCGCCGCGTTCAAACCTGGAGTGGGACAGGATAAACGCGATGATAATCGTAAAAACGCGCTCTAGATCGATACCTTAAGCCCGCTTATGTCGACGAGCCGCGGCCGAACTATCGCCGGTCAAAATCCCAAATACCGGACCATAAACTGAGCCCCGTGAGGGTATCTGACTCGTCAGCCTTGGCCATTGGGGGGATCGTATCGCTTATTGAAAACCATACTAGCATAAAATTTCCGTGTTTGCCACTATAAAATGATGTTTCGACGATTTTTTTTTGCCGTGCGCTATATCAGGCCTTACGTCAATAATATATTGATATAATTATATATTACAATTTATTAAAAGATTTTTAAGGCCTTTGGCCGGTTTTCTATGGGCGCTTTTGTAAAAATACCCCCGTAAATTTTACAGCCGCCGAATTTACAATCTATATCGCCTTATGCCGCGATTACCGTGAATATAATAAAATATTAAAATGGCCCCCAAAAACGGCACAGGATGCTAAACTCTACTCTGCTCGTAAAAAAAGGGGATGTGATCGGAAAAAACGGGAGATGTGAGAAAGCAGCACTCGGCAGCGTTTAAGAGCCAGGTAGGGAAGAGGCCTGTAAAGAGAAGAAAACGGAACCACATCACTTCAGGCTTGACCTCTGAGCACACGGGGATGCGTAGGCCCTGGGCCGCTGCGCAGGTTGACACGCTGCGCAGGCGACCTTGACACCGAACTAATATTGATTTAAGGTAAATTTTGATTGTCTTTCGCGGCTTTCTTCAAAGCTGAAGCGATAAGACGCATCCGCGTATAGTCCACCCTAAACACAAAGGAGTGTCGATTATGCCTTCTTTTCCCAATCCTTTCGCTGGAAATGTTGACCGTAAAATCAGCAAGGCCGAATTGGTCCAGGCGCTTCGCGTCGACATCGCCGGCGAGCTCGAAGCCCTTTTTCTGTATGAAGCCCACGCCCTGGCCACCGACGATCCTCTGGTCAAAAAAGTTCTGATGGACATTCGCGACGAAGAAAAGGCCCACATCGGGGAATTGACCGCCCTGATGCGCTATCTGGATCCGGCCACCACCGAGCACCTTCTGTCCGGTGAAAACGAGGTCAAAGAAATGATGGAAGAATTGGGCGTCAAAGAACCCGAACTCACCGGCCCCGCCCCCGCCGCCGGACCGACGGTGGGCAGCCTGGTGGAAAAGTAAGGAGGGCGTCATGGATTATTTAAGCCGGGGGTCCGCCCCCTTTGCCGAAGAGCTGTGGAGCCAGATCGACGAAGCCGTGGTCGAGGCGGCTCGGGAAACCTTGGTGGGACGCCGGTTCCTGCCCTTTTTCGGGCCGGTGGGCCCCGGCCTGAACGCGGCTGAAATAGCCTCCCCCAATAAGGAGGAAGTCGCCAAAGACGGGTTTTCCATTATGGAAGGCCGGGAACTGAAAAAGGTGCCCCAACTGTTCGAGGATTTCTGGCTCTATTGGCGGGATATTGAAGGCAGCCGCCGGGTGGGTTTCCCCGTGGACCTGGCCGCGGCCCGCGCCGCCGCCCAGAAGCTGGCCCAGCGCGAAGACCAGATGATCTTCAACGGGATCAAAAGCCTGGGCCTCGACGGCCTCTTGACCGTCAAGGGCGCCAACAGCCTGCCTTTGGGAGACTGGAACAAAGGGGAAACCGCTTTCCAGGCCGTGGTGGGGGCCGTCACCGCTCTGACCAAGAAAGGCCGCCTCGGCCAGCACACCCTGGTGGTCAGTCCCGATCTGTGGGTGGCCCTGCACCGCCTGACGCCCAACACCGGCCTTTTAGAACTGGACCGGATCAAAAGCGTGCTCGGCGGCCGGGTTTTCTCGTCCACCATTCTGGAACCCAATACCGCCCTGATGGTCTGCGCCCAGCCGCAGTACCTCGACCTCATGGTGGGGCAGGACATCAGCGCCGCCTACACCGAACTGGTGGACCTCAACCACCACCTGCGCATTCTGGAAACAGCCATTCTGCGCATCAAGGCCGCCGACGCCATCGTCATCTTCAAGTATTAACCCGGCTGTTGGCGAAGTCGGTTCTCGGCGGCGGAAGTCCAGTGACTTCGGGCTTTGGCGGAAGCACGGGGATAACTTATTGAGTTGCCGGAGTAATAACGCGAGGCGGGCCGCCCGCCCAGGTTCCGCCCCGATTTGACGGCGTTTCAAAAAAAACCGGCCCCGCCTGCCACTGAAGTCAGACGGGGCCGGTTGCCTTGATCCGGAAGCCCTCCTTGCCAGTTATTGGACGCCGCCCTCGGCCTTCCCCGCCCCTTCGCTTTTCTGTTCTTTGGAACCGCCGACGGTCACGGTGTCGATCTTGGCCGAATACTTCGGGTCAAAGCAGGCGTCGAAAAACTCCTTGAGCTTGGCCGCGGAGGGCTGTTTGGTGATCCGGCCGTTGCCGTCAAGTTCCGCCCCGTATCGCTTGGCCAGGGCCGGCACCTCCGCCGGCTTGAGGGCATAGATATCCGCCACACCGGGCGCCAAAGCGCAGATGCCCAGCATGACCTCGGGCCCGGCCGGGTTCTCCACCTGGACCACATAGCGGCCGGCGGTCTTCAGGGGTTCGAAGATCAGCTTCATGGTGCTCTTATCCGGCGCGGTGACGGTGAAGGTGTTGGTGGTGCCCGTGGCGCGGGCCAGTATAAAGACGTCGTCTTTGTTGCGGGCGCTGCGGAACGCTCCGGACAGATCCGGTATATCGTTATTGCTGGAGGGCTTGAAAACGGCCTTCTCCGCGGTCACCACGCAGCCCGACAGGGCCAGGCCCGCGATCAGGGCCAGGGATAATATACAAACCACACCTGCTTTTTTCATTTCGTCTCCTTATGCGCCAATTGAGGGCCGGGCCGGCCGGGCCGGCTGGACCGGCTGGGAGGGGATGGTATACGGCAACCCGTTTCGGCCGGGCCGCCTTCGATGATCCGGACCGGATACCGCCCTGGGGGCGGGACGGCCCTGTTCCATAAAATTGAGGGCGGCCGAAACGAGCGGCCATCAGCCCTCGAGATCGGCCTTGGCCTTTTGCCACAACCGCTCCAGACGGTCCATATCCACATCCTCGGGCTTGCGGCCCTCCCGGGCCAAGGCTTCCTCAAGATAGGTGAACCGCCGCACAAAACGGTCGTTAGCCTCGGTCAACGCCTCTTCGGCGGAAAAGCCCAGGTGGCGTGACAGATTGGCCAGGGCCAACAACACGTCTCCCATCTCCGCCCGGGCCCGCGCCTTCCGTTCGTCATCAACCGTCTTTTGGTCATACCCGGGCAGGAGTTCGTCCAGTTCGGCCAGTTCCAGGCCGACTTTTTCCCGCACCAGAGCCGCGTCCGGCCAATCGAAACCGGCTCGCCCGGCCCGTGAGTTGAGCCGGTGGGCCCGTTGCAGGGCCGGCAGGGCCAAGGGCACCGAAGCCAGAAGCCGCTCGTGCTTCTTATCCCGGCGCTTGATGGCCTGCCATTGGTCCAGCACGGCCTGGGCGTCGCTCATGGGCTGGCCCTCGCCGAAGACATGGGGGTGGCGGGAGACCATCTTGGCCCGCACCTGGTCGAGAATCTCGGTTAAACCCCAGCCCCAGCGGGCCTGGGCCAGCCGGCCGATAAAGGCCACCTGGAAGAGGACGTCGCCGGCCTCTTCCAGGATCTCGTCGGGATTGTCGGTCTTCAGCCCTTCCAGCAGTTCGTAGGTCTCTTCCAGCACGTTGCCGGTGATGGTCTGGAGGGTCTGCTTGAGATCCCAGGGGCAGCCGGTTTGGGGGTCTAAAAGGCGGGCGATGACCTGGTCCAGCCGGACCAGGGCCTCGCCCAATTTGTCGCTGTCGCTCATATGTCACTCGATCCGAATAGTGTTAAAGTACTCACTGATTGGGGGCGCCCCCCGCAAAACCGCGCATCAGCGGTCTATCTTCACTCCGCCGGCCGCGGCCATGCCCCATAAAATTGAAAATCAATTTTATATCATCACTCAGCCAACTGCGGCCACGAAGGCGCCGGTCCTGTGGGACTGGCCGGAGCCTGGCCTGAAAACAAGCCCGGATGGTCGGAGATGAACCGCTTCAAATCCTCTTTGCTGAGGGCCGCGCCATTGGCGATGTTGCGCAGCTTGTCCCGCCAGGCGGGGGTGATGGCGTCGGGCCGGGTGCTTAAAAGATTCTGAATGGTGCTCCAATCCACCGCGTCCATGGACGGCAGCGGCGGGGTCTCAGGCTGGCCGGCCCCGTCGCGGGGTTCACCCACCACCGGCAGGGACCGCTTGACGTTTATCGCCACCCGCAGGGCCTCGGGCATCCAGGCCTTGGCCTGGTCGGTCACCGGCTGGAAATAAGGCCACAGGGTGGAGGTGGTGAAAAATTTCTCGGTGGGCTTTAAAAAGGTCTCGGCCCCGGCCAGGAGAATGGCGCAGACCAAAACCCCCTTGATCACCCCCACCACCGCGCCCAACAGGGCGCTGATGACCGGGCTGATGGTCAGTTTGATGATCTTGTCGACAAAGATGGAAATAATGCTGATGAGAAAATAGACCACCACGAAAATCAGGATGAAGCTGGTGACCCCCCGCTGGCCGGGCATTTCGAAAATGACCTTGAGATGCTCATCGCCCAGGGGCCAATAGACGCTGGCCACCCAGAAAGCCACAAAGAGCCCCAGCACGGCCACCACTTCCTTGACCACCCCGCGGAAGATGCCCCGCAGGAAGAAGTAGCCCATGATTACCATCAATGCGATGTCTAAGCCGCCCTCAGTCATAACACCCCGCTCGCTGCCCGTCTTGGATTTTGACTCTGGCCGAAACCGCCGCCTCGGCCTATGGTTATATTAATAACGGAATATTGTAGCATGACGCCGCGACCCCGTCAAATGCGTATTGCTCCCGTGTCGTATTGCTCCCGGGCTGTCTCCACGGGCTGCCGGGCCTGCGCATCAAAAAAAGAGGTTACCGGAACAAGTCCTGGTCCGGGCAGGCCGAAGAGAGCAATACGCGGGCGCGACGGGTATTTTTGCGCGCCACCGCGCTTATTTTCAAGGGGTGGATAGTGGTGGGGTCACCGGACAACTCCGGGTCGAAGAAAAACCCGAAAGTTTGTGTTTTCAAGGGAAAACGGACACTTTCGGGTTGCTCTGAATTTTAAACTGGCGGAGAGGGTGGGATTCGAACCCACGGAAAATATTATTGATATTGTTTGAATTTTATATAGATCATAACGTTTTATGCCCCCCACTAATGCCCCAAAACCAGGAACCCCCTTCCGGGGGCTCCTGGTCAATGCTGGGCCGGACCACCCGGCG
>JAVBTP010000079.1:0-2534 GCA_031556115.1 Candidatus Adiutricaceae bacterium | reverse complement strand
CTCGGCCTTCATGTACCGCTCCATGGCGTCCTTGATGCTCTGGGGCGGGGTGATGTTGCGGACCTCGTAGCGGTTGACCTTGATGCCCCACGGCTCGGAGGCCTTGTCCACGGCGCTGATGATGTCGGAGTTGATGCTTTCGCGCTCTTCGAAGGTGCGGTCCAGCTCGAGCTTGCCGATGACGCTGCGCATGGTGGTCTGGGCGATCTGGATGGCCGCGAAATGGTAATTGTCCACCCCGTAGCTGGCTTTTTTGGGGTCCATGACCGTCATGTACAAAACGCCGTCCACCTCCACCGAGATGTTGTCGCGGGTGATGCAGGTCTGGGAAGGCACGTCGATGACCTGTTCCTTCAACGTGTGCTTATACGACACCCGGTCGAAGAACGGCAAAAGCAGGTGAAAGCCCGAGATCAGCGTGGCGTGGAACTTGCCGAGCCGCTCCACCACGAAGGCCTGGTTCTGGGGCACGATACGCACATACTTGACGAAAAGAAAGATGAGGAACAGAGCCCCCACCACCAAAACGGTCGTCAGGGGACCGTCGACGTAAAAATCAAACATACTCGCTCCTCGTTACTCCTATTGCGTACTTCGTCATCTATGGCTGCTGCGGCGGCTGGACCGAGATGACCAGGGTCAGGCCCTCCAGGCGGACCACCCGGGCCCGCCGGCCGGCCATGATCGCTTGTCCGTCCTCGGTCCGGGCCTGCCAGTTGGTGCCGTTGAGTTCCGCCAGCCCCGGCCGGTCCGGCTCCACCGTTTCCAAAACCACCACGTCCCGGCCAATGTACTGATTGGTGAAGACCGGGTCGTCCATATTGTCGGGCTTGGCCAGCCGCCCCTGGAAGAGGGAACGGAGCTTCCGCCGCAGCACCACCAGGGCCGCCACGGAAACGGCCATAAAGACCAGCCATTGCGGCCCCTGGCCCAGGGGCAGGAAGAAAACCAGCGCTCCGGTCACCCAGGCCCCCAGTCCGAAAAAGACCAAAAAAACCCCGGGGGTCAGGGCTTCCAAAACCAGAAAGGCCACCCCCAGAAGAAACCAAAACAGACTGGCGTCGATGCTGAACATACTTGTTGACCCACCGATCGAACATGTTCGGAATTTTTACCGCCGTTAGCCGGCGAGCGACCGCGTCACTATCGGGTCAGGGGCTTGATCTCCACAGCCACTTGGCCTTCCAGGTCGGCGGCGAACTTTTCGGCCATTTCCCCATCGCCGACGATTTTGCCGTAATGCATGGGAATGGCCACTTCCGGCCTGATGGCCAAAGCGGCTTTGACGGCCTCCTCGGCGGTCATGACATACGTGCCGGAGACGGGCAGCAAGGCCACCTGGGCCCGGATGTCCGCCATCTCGGGAATGAAGTCGGTGTCGCCGGCGTGGTAGACGCTGACCCCGTCGAGAGTGACGATGAAGCCCAGGTTATGTTTGAGCCGGGGATGGAACTGCTTGTCGACGTTATAGGACGGCACGGCCTGGATGTTGACGCCCAACACCTCGATCTCATCGCCCGGCTCCAGGACCGTAAAACGGCTCTGGATCCCAGCCGCCTGAAGCTTGTCCACCGAGGCGGCGTCGGCCACGATCTGGGTCCTGGGGCCGACCAAGCCTATGACCGTGGACGGATCGCAATGGTCATAATGATCATGGGTGATGCAAATGATGTCCGCGGGCGGGCCGGCCACCTCCCAGGGATCGAAATAGATGGTCTTGCTGCCGCGAAGAAGCACGCTGTCGTGACCCAGCCAAAAAATATTATCGGTTCTGACGCGCATGACGCCCCCCCCTTTCCTGTCCAAATCCGTCTCGTGGTTTCATTGCGCGGCCCGCGCTTGAGGAACTTTCAGTCGGTGTCAGGGCGGCCGGTTGGCCCATGGCCATCGGCCCCCGAAAGAAGCCCGGCCGCCCCGGGCCCCGTAAAAAGTATCACGATAATTTTTATCTCAAAAGAAAATCAACCGCCTTGAGAGGATCCATTAACGGCGGACCCGACGCGGGGCGGCCGGTCACCCGGCAGCCGGTCCCGGTAATAGGCCGCCAGGGCGTCGCGCACCAGCCGCTGGCTGGTGGTATTGGTGGCGCCGCTGTGGACCACCACCGCACTGACCGCCAGCTTGTCCTGGCAGCCGGAACCCGGCCGGGGCTTGGCCCAGGCCACAAACCAATCCACCCGCTGGCCGGCGTCATTGTTGATGGTGCCGCTCTTGCCGCCGATGATCAGGCGGGAGAGGATCGGATCCTCTTTGGCGTTGTGGAACGTGCGGCGGCCGGTGCCGTCCTCCACCGCGGCGCGCATCATCCGGGCCAGCTCACCGGCTGTGGCCGGGCTGACCACCTTACGGATCGCGCCGGTTTCCGGCGAAAATTTATAATAAATATGATTGTCGCGGTCAAAAACTTCCCGCACGAAGGAAGGTTCCCGCACCTGCCCGTCGGCGGCCACGGCCGCGGCCATCAGGGCGCCGTGCAGGGGGGAGACCTTGGTGCTGCGATTATACCCCGAAGCCAGTTCGGCCAAATGGAAGGT
>JAVBTP010000196.1:0-5834 GCA_031556115.1 Candidatus Adiutricaceae bacterium | reverse complement strand
TTCCAACACCGGGGCCCCGTTTTGATAGAACCGCAAATACCGGTCGCCGGCCTCGATGATATACGCCGTGTCCTCGTTTTTCACAAAACGCAAAAAAGCCACCGGGTTGCCGCCGTTATTGGCCGTGGCCACATACCGGGTTCCGCCCCGCCGCTTCACCGGCCCCTGCAGCAGCGGGATGAAGTTCACCAGTTCCTTGCAGCCCGCGTTGTATTTGGACAGGTCCCCCCGGCCGGCCAACAGAGGGGAGACCTCCCCGAAGGTGAATCGATTGATGTATCCGGCCATTTTTGTCATGGTGCAGTCACCCCTTCTTCTTTTCGGCCGCGCCCGGGCGACCGCGTTTCATGGCCCACGGCGGGCGCCGCCGTCCCGAGTCGGCGCCCGGGGCGGCGGCTGGAACCCGCTCCCCACCGCCCGGTGTCAGCCACCTAAAAGCGTCTTGTGGTTTTCCCCGGACAGGATGGTCGACTCCCGTCCGCTGAGGCTCACCTGTTTTTTCCGCGCCTGGTTGGCCTCCTCAATGGCCTGCTTTCTGGCTTCGGCCAGCGCGGCCGCTTCCTGCGATTTACGTCGCGCCTCCTCGGCGGCCCTCAGGGCCGAGGTATCAGCCTTGGGTATCTTCGGTTTGCTGAACAGTCCACCCATGATCACACCTCCGTCACGCCGCCATCTTCCGAGGCGGCAGGAAAAGAAATTGGATACCCGATACGGCCCGCTTGAGCCGTTCCACCCAACACGCCCCCGGAATGCGGCCCATTTCCCGGCCGCCCATCTTCCGGGCAAACGTAACGGCCCCGCCGTTAAAAGACGGGACAATGCCGGTCAAGCTCTGAAATTCAAAGGTCTCAAAACACCAGTTCAGCACCAGCCGGCCCAATTCACCCAATACCGGCCGGGCGGCCCTGAAATTACAGAAATGCAGCCGGGCCGTCCCGCCTTCAAAAGAAGTCCGGTAAAAAAAGCCCATCGGGATCCGCCGGTCATCGTAGACCGCGCCGAAGACTTCCACCCGGCGGGTGAACATGATGAACATTTCGCGGGAAACGTGGGCGTCGAAGGCCACCATATCCAAGACGCCGTCCCGCCATCCGATGTCATACAAGTGGCCGAGCTCCTCGTCGGTCAAGTGCCAATACAGTTTGATGTCATACCTGTTTTCCATCTTTTCCTCTCTGGTCAATGCGGTTGCGGTTATTGCGCCGGCCATTGTTTCAGGAACCGTTAGAACGTTTTACAATTTATCTGTCTTTAACAAATTGTAAAACGAGCGAACATCCGGGCGCTTTTCAATTCATGCTCATGTCCTTTACCTGGAAAAGCGCTCTAATCCATGTCCGCGTATTTTCGGCGTTCAATTCTGTAATCCGTCGCCGCCACCGGCTGGGCGAAGGTCAGGGCCAAGGCGTCGGCCAAATCAGTCGAGGGCAGCCCCCGGCTTTTGAGATCGTCCTTGCTCTCGATCTTGAGGCGGCCCGAATGGTCAAATTCATACGTGGGGGCCAGCAGGTCGTTTTTTAAATCCAGCCGGTCGGGAATGACCCCCCCCCCGTCAAGCCATTCCCGCATCTTTTGCCACATCTCGGCCTTGAGGTTGATAAACCTCTCGGGCCGGCTGGCCCTGGCGCCGGAATTGACCCCCACCACCTTGTGCCCCAGCTGTTTCAGGCGATCCACCACCCCGGCCCCCACCCCCACCGAGTCGATGAAAACGGCCCGGGGGTGATGGCGGTTTATGGCCAGGGAGACCTCGGAGGCGGTGGCCATCAGATCCCGCCCTCGCCAGGCGGCCACATCCTCCAGCGCCGGGCCGCGCCTTTTGACGAGCACGGTGCGGTCATCGCCGAACCGGGCCACATCGAGCCCGAAGACCAGCGGGGCCGGATTGGCGGGGGGCGCCTGGCGCAGCGCGGCTTCCCGCACCGTCTGAAAATCGATGAAGGCGGTGGCGTGGTCGGCGGTGAAATCGCATAAAAATTCGCGGCGGAAGAGATTGTCGCCCATTTCCAGCCGCAGGCGATCCAATTCGGCCTGGTCGATGACCCCGGTTCGATCAGCCGGAAACAGGCCGGCGTACCACTGTTCCGGCCGGGCCAGCGCGGTTTGGTACAATTCATAAAAGACATTCACCCCTTTGGGCGTACCGATGAAAGCCGCCCAGCCGCCCCGGTCGGCCAGGGCGGGCCTGACCACCGCCGGCCAGGTTTCCGGCCGCATTTGGGCCACCTCGTCCATAACCACACCGTCAAAACCCAAACCCCGCAGCCGGTCCGGATAATCCGCGCCGAAAAGCCTGATGGCCGACCGGTTCCACAGGGTGATGGTCAGTTCGCTCTCGCTGATCCTGGCGCCCGGCAGGGCGCGGGCGTAAAACTTCAGCCGGTCCCAGGCCACGATCTTGGCCTGGTTCAGAAAAGGCGCCACATACCCGAACAGGGGCGCGGGATGCTCGCGGCCCTGGGTCATGGCCGCCAAAAGGAGGCGAATAACGGCCGCCTCGGTCTTGCCCGCCCGCCGGTGGGCCACAATGACCGCCAGACGAGTGTTCTCCAGCGCGGCCAGGACCCCCGCCTGCCAGGCCCGCGGGGCGTAGTCGAAATAGACCACCTGGTCCGTGGCCACTCTTGGGCGGGCGGCGGTGGGCGTGGGTTGCGTCATGACCAAACCTCCAGGCTCAGTTGGCGGCGGTGGCCGCCGGCTCGGCCGTGACCTCTCGGGGTGACCGGGTCGATCGCGGGCGGCCGGGCGCGGCCTTGGACCGGTTTGGCGGCGGGCCGGCCGCCAGGCCCCGATCCGGAAGCGCCTCCCCCCGGTCACCGCGTACCACCACCACCGTGCGGATATTTCCCTCATCCTGAACTTCACGGCCGGAGTCGGGCTTGCCATAGGCTCGATTGAGAATCTCCTGCGCCACGGCTAAAACCAGGCGCTCGTCTTTGGATTCCAAAAGAGAGACCAGCTTCTCAAAAGCGGCCGGGCCGTGACGATGGGCCAACTCGCGAATAGGGGCGGAGTTGGCGATGGGCTTTTGTATGGTTTTTCCCGTCATTTTTACCTTGGCGTAGCACGTTGGCGCATACTCGAAATTTGATAAAAAATATCCAGCCATGAAAGAATTGCTTCTTTTTCTCCATGACTGGATACTTTATACCCTATTTTACTAGAAAAGTAAAGTATTTTTTTAATATAATTTGTATTTTCTGGATATATCTTCCGGGTAATTCATTTTTTTAATATTAATTTCAATATATTATAAAATTTTCATTTTAAGCGGGGAAAATATTTTCTAAATAGTTTTCTAAATATTTAAGAGCCGCCATCGCCAGAGTGAGCCGAGCGCATTGCTCCTGCCCCAATTCTTCGTTGGCGGGGAGATCGCGCAGGGCTAGAATGGAACCATGGATCAGATGCCCCATTTCCGCGCACGCGGCCTCCAGATCTTCCAAAGTGACCATCCGTCCGCTGACCGCCATGTAAGAAACATTGATCATAGCAACCACTCTCCCTTTAAAATAGAAGATAACACCGGCTTATATTCACAAATTTTGAATTTAAATTGCAAGACATCATGATTATATAAGATTTTTGCGCATAAAATATAGTTACAAAACGAAGTATATATGATCTTTTTTTCACTGTCAAGATTTCCACCACAATATCTTGAGGCTTATTATGACCGCCTCCTATAATTTGTGGGTAGCGGTGGTTTTTGAATTTGCCCCGTCACTCTGGCATAATTAAAAATTCCCGCCGCCTCCCGAGGCGGCCGTTCATCGTATCCACGGATAGTTATGTATATTAAACGCCTGGAAATTGTCGGCTTCAAATCCTTTCCCGAACGGGTGCTGGTCCCGCTGGAACGGGGCATCAGCGCCGTGGTCGGCCCCAATGGCTGCGGCAAGAGCAATATTATTGACGCCATCCGCTGGGTCATGGGGGAGCAGAGCCCCAGGATGCTTCGGGGCCGCAACATGGACGACGTGCTTTTCAACGGCTCGGCCGGGCGGCCGGCCTCGGCCCTGGCTGAAGTCACCTTGACTCTGGCCCGCGACCGCGATCCGGCCGGGCTGTCATTCGCGGCCGAAACCTCCGTCACCCGGCGCCTCTACCGCAGCGGCGACAGTGAGTATCTGTTGAACAAGATCCCCTGCCGCCTTAAGGATGTGGTCGGGTTTTTCACTGATCAAGGGGTGGGTACCAGAGCCTACGGCATTATCGAGCAGGGCCGGGTGGGCTGGCTGGTGGATGCCCGGCCCGAAGAGCGTCGCGGTCTCATAGACGAGGCCGCCGGCATCACCCGATATAAACAGCAGAAAAAAGAGGCCGAGCGCAAGATCGAGTCCGCCGAGGCCAATTTGGTCAACGTCTCGGTGGTCAAGGCGGAAACGAAAAAGCAATTGGACCAGATCACCCGGGCCGCGGCCAAGGCGGCCAGATTCAAAGCCCTGAAAGAGGAGCTGCGGGATTTGGATCTCACCCTCTCGGCCCAGGGGCTCCTGGAAGCCCGCCGCCGGCGGGGGGCTTTGATACGGGACCGCGACGGCCACCGGCGTCTCCTGGCCGCCCTGCTCACCGAGGCCGAAGGGCACGAGCGGGCCTTGGAGGAGATTCAGGCGATCGTCACTCAGGCGGAAAAAGAGCTGGCGGTCAGGACCGCCACCTGGCACCAATTGGTTTCCGCTCGGGATGGGGTGTTGAAAGAGGCTGGTTTCGCCCGTGAAAGTTTGGTTCGATCCGAGGCCAGGCGGGTCCAGTCCGGGGCCGAACTGACCCGCCTCACCGCCGAGCGGGGGCGTAAGCTGGAAGAGGAGGCCCGGCTGGCCGACGACCTGGTCGCCCTGACCGCCGAGGACGCGGCCGCCCGAGCCGGGGCTGAAACCTGGAAAGAAGAATGGCGGACCGCCCAGAGCGTTTTTGAGGCCCTGAATCGGGAATACGACCAGGCCGAAAGCCGCCGGGCCGCCGCCGAACGCCAGGCCGCCGGCCTGGCCGCCGAGTTGGCCGGCGCGGAAAGCCTTTTAGCCCACCACCAAGAGCGGCTGGGCGGACTGGCCCGCGAGGTCGGCCAGGCCGAAGAGGCGGCCGGCCGGGCGGATGGGCGGCTGGCCGAACTGGCCAACCAAAAGGAACTGATAGCCGCCGAACTGGAAGCGGCCAGGGAAGAAGCGGCCTGGGCCGCCGAGGCCGCCCTGGCCGCCGGGCGGGACCAGGCCGAGGCCGAGGCCCGGGCCGTACAATCGGAATCCCGATTGGCCGCTTTAAGCGCCCGCCTGGAGACCCTGCGCGGGGTGAAGGACAACTTCGGCTGGTATCCCCAGGGCGTGAAAGCGCTCATGGCCGCTCCCGAACTGCGGAACGCGGGCCTCATCGGCCCGCTGGCGGAATTTCTGGACGTGCCCGACGGTTATGAGGAGGCGGCCGAGGCCGCTCTGGGCGAGCGCCTGGCCTGGCTCCTGGCCGAAGACCGCCCGGCCGCTCTGGCCGCCTTGGAATATTTGGAAAAACACCGCCTGGGCCGTTGCGGTTTTCTCTGTCGAGACCAACTGGCCGCCGGGGGAACCGATCTGGCCGCCGCGCTCCTGGGTGAATTTCAGTTGGCGGACGACTTGCCGGCCGCCGGCCCGAGCCAAACCGCCGTCTTGACCAGAAACGGCCGCTATGCCGGCCGGGGCCTGGTGGCCGGCGGCCGGTCGGCGGAGGAAAGTCAGGCCGACGCCGGGCTCCTGGCCCGCCTCAAGGAGGTTGAAGCCGTAACTCGCGACCAGGAGATTCTGGCCGCCGAAACTTCGGCCCTGCGGCGCCGTCGGGAGGAGACCGGCCAGGCGGCCCGAGCC
>JAVBTP010000106.1:0-3210 GCA_031556115.1 Candidatus Adiutricaceae bacterium | reverse complement strand
GAGGGCGGGCTGGCCACCGGCAGCGCCCGGTCGGCCGGCAATTTCAACCTTTACACCTCCCTCAATGAGCTGCGGCATATGTTCATTTCCTTCGGCGGCCACGCCCAGGCGGCGGGCCTGACCTTGGAGGCCCATCTGCTGGAGGCGTTCCGGACCGGTCTGGAGGATCTGGCCCAGGCGGAACCGGATTTCCAGCCTGAAAATGAATTGCTGGTGGATTTGGTTGGGGAATTGGGGGATCTGGAAGCCCTGGCCCGGCCTTTGACCGCTCTGGAGCCTTTCGGGCCGGGCCATCCGGCGCCGGTCGTGGCCCTGCGGGGCGTTCGGGTGGCCGACGCCCGGCCCACCGATTCCGGAGGGGATCAGCATTTGAAAATGGTGCTGGGCGAGGGGCTGGGGCGCCAGACGGTGGTGGGGTTCAACCTGGCCTCCCGTTTGTGCGAGGTCAGCCGGGATATGGATGTGGCCCTGACTTTGGAGACTTCCGAATATCGCGGGCAATTGTGTCCTTCCTGGCGTCTGGCCGATTTTCGGTCCGGGGAATGAACGAACCTTTTGGCCGTAAAAACAGTGCCCGTCATTTTTACGGTTAAATATTCGGATCAAGGTGTCCCGGGCTTGAAAAAAAAGACCGAATCCGCTAAAAGAGGAAAAGCGGGTGGAGTGAATCGGTCCGCGCCCGCGTAAGGCGGTTTTCCCTGAAAATGACTTCGGCGGTGAGACTGGTTATTCAGCGGATCAAGAACAGCGGGGCGTATTCATGATTTTTCTGAAAAGTCGGGAAGAGATCGAACTGATCCGCGAGAGCGGACGGCTGGCCGCCCGAACCCTCGACTTCGCGGCCGAACATCTGGTTCCGGGGGTGGCCACCGGCCAGCTTGACAAGCTCATCCATGATTTTATCCGTGACCACGGGGCCATACCGGCCACCTTGGGATATCGGGGATACCCGGCCTCCAGCTGCATTTCCATCAACGAGGTGGTGGTCCACGGCATACCCGGCGCCCGCAAGGTGGCCGAGGGTGATCTGGTCAAAATCGACGTCACCACCATCCTGAATAAATATTACGGGGATACGGCCCGCACGTTTTGCGTGGGCGAGGTCGCCCCCAAGGCCCGACAACTGGCCGAGGCCACGGAAAAGGCCATGTGCCTGGGCATCGCGGAGGTCAGAAACAACGCCCGCCTGGGAGATATCGGGGCGGCCATTCAGGAATATGTGGAGCCGTTGGGCTTTTCCGTGGTGCGCGATTTCGTCGGCCACGGGGTCGGCCGGAATTTTCACGAGGAGCCCAGCGTGGCCCATTACGGCCGGCGCGGCCAGGGCCTGCGGCTGAAGACGGGCATGGTCTTCACCATCGAACCGATGATCAACGAAGGCGTCTACGGCACCCGATTGTTGAAGGACAACTGGACGGCCGTGACCGCCGACGGCAAGCTCTCGGCCCAGTTCGAGCACACTGTGGCCGTGACTCCGGACGGGTGTGACATTTTGACCCTGTCCGATTGACCGGGCGGGGTGTGGCCGGCGGCCCGATGATTTTTTGATTCAGGGCTTATTGTATATCCGGTGGCTGAACAAGTTTGGCCGGCGGGTCCATACCGCTGATTTTATGAACGCCCGGAGCGTCCGGGCCGCCTTTGGTTTGGGGGTCGCGCCATGTTGCCTAAGCTGGGTTTGATTGTTTCCGATGTCTGCCAGATCGACGAAACCCTCAAGCGGGCCGAAGAAAAGGAAGTAATCACCGACCACGGTCCGGTGTCGATTAAAATGTCCGAAAAATGGGCGGTCGTCTGCCGCAGCGGGTTTGGCGGCTCATACCGGATGCCCCATGAATACCGGCCCGCGGCCACTTTGGAAGCGCTTCACTTCCTGGGGGTGACCGAGGTGGTGGGCCTTCACTCCTCAGGCAGTCTCAGGCCTTCTTTGACGCCGGGCATGCTGGTTATTCCCGATGACTGGATCAGTTTCGCCCAGCCGGTCACCGGCCTGAGCGGCCAGCGGCGCCACCTGGTGCCCGCTTTTTCCCGCCGGGTGCGCCAGAACCTGGTCGATGCCGCCTGGAAGGCCGGCGTGCGCTTTGAAAACGGCGGCATTTATTGGCAGACGTTCGGCCCCCGCCTGGAGACCAAGGCCGAGATCAAGCTCATGAGCAATTTTGCCGATCTGGTGGGCATGGGTCTGGTCACCGAAGCCAGTCTGGCCCAGGAAATGGGGCTGGAATACGGAGCCGTCTGTTCGGTGGATAACTACGCCAACGGCCTGGGCGCGCCTCTGCTGACCGACGAGGCCATCTGGGAGCAGAGCGCCAAAAGCGCGGCCGTCTTCGCCAAAGTCTTGGAAAATTACGCCCGGCCCGCCGACACTCTTTTTTAAGCGATGGCGGGTAGCGCCGGGCTGATGTCAAACCGTCACCCCTGAATTTTCCTCATTCCCCCGAGCCGGTCGGAACGGATATTGATCCGCCGGCTGAACTCGTTCGGCGTGATTTCGGCAAAGCCCGAAATCACCGGGACGTGGCCGGCCGAAAATGAATATATTCAGCCGCCGGGTCTATAATTTCGTCGCCATGGCCTGTATTGGCGATGGCGAACGGCCGTTGCCAAAACGTTTTTCCACGCCTCGCAGAAGATGCTTTTCATTTGAATTATTTCATATTATAATAAAAAACATTTTGAAGGTTTAAATAGCGGCCGTTTCGGCCGAGTCCCTTGAAGATTCCGAGGCGTCCTGATGGCCGAAGCCCCTGAAACTCCTGAAATGATGTTTGAAATGGGCAAGCGTTTTTACCTGCCCACTTCCGGGGTGGCCGATCCCCTTTTGGCCCTGTATTACTTTACCAAATCGGCCGAGGCCGGCTATGTGCCGGCCCAGCGGGTTTTGGGCACCATCCATCTGGAAGGCCGACTGGCGGCGCGGGATTACGGCGAGGCCCACAAGTGGCTCAGCCGCGCCGCCCGCCACAATGACGGGCAGGCCGCCTATCAGTTGGCCCTTATGTATGTCAAGGGCCTGGGCGTGGTCCGGGACTGGGCTTTGGCCTGGCAGCTGTTGGATATGGAGTGCGCCCGCGGCCTGGCCGACGTCCGGGCTTTGAAAGAGCAGATGAAGCAGGAGCTGGGCAAACAGTTTCCAGAGATCAAGGGGCGGCTGGCCGAGGCGGAAAAAGGGCGGCGGGCCGGATACACCGGCCATCGGCAGCGCTTTAT
>JAVBTP010000029.1:0-6641 GCA_031556115.1 Candidatus Adiutricaceae bacterium | reverse complement strand
CTGAACCAGCCCTTCCTGGCGCAGCTGACCGACGTGATCATTGCCAACATGAAGGGCGCCTATCCCGACCTGGTGGACAACGGGGCCTATATCAAGCAGATCGTCACCGCCGAGGAGGAGCGCTTTGGCGAAACCCTGGGCGCGGGTATGGCCATGCTGGGCGAGGCCATCGGCGACCTGGCCAAAAAGCGGGGCACGGTCATCGACGGCCGGCTGGCCTTCAAACTCTATGACACCTACGGCTTTCCTCTGGACCTGGTGGGGGACGTGGCCCGGGAACACGGCCTGACCGTGGATGAGGGCCGTTTTGAAGAGGCCATGGCCGAGCAGAAAGCCAAGAGCCGGGCCTCGTGGAAGGGGGCTTCCGGCGGCGGCGACCAGGTGGCCGGCCTGGTCAACCAACTGACCGCCCAGGGCTTCACCACCGCCTTTACCGGCTATGACGGCCTGAGCCGGACCGGTGAGCCGCTGGCGCTCCTGATCAAAGACGATCGGAAAGTGGAAAAAGCCGTCCAGGGCGACCGGGTGGCCCTGGTGTTCGCCGCCACTCCTTTTTATGCCTTTTCCGGGGGCCAGGCCGGCGACGCGGGGGAAATCCACTTCCCGGCCGGGCTGGTGGATGTTTATGACGTGCAAAAGTCCCCCGGTTCCAACGTGTTTCTCCATCTGGGAGTGGTGGTCGAAGGTGAAGTCAAGGCCGGGGACCCGGCCCGGCTGGAAGTGGAAGCCAAAAGCCGCCAGGCCACGGCCCGCAACCACAGTTCCACCCATCTGCTCCACAAGGCCCTGCGGACCGTTCTGGGCGATCAGGTGCGGCAGGCCGGCTCTCTGGTCACCGCCGACCGCCTGCGGTTCGACTTCACCAGCCCCGCGGCGGTCGGGCCGGAACGGATCGAAAAGTTGGAAAAGCTGGTCAACGAGGCCATCCGCCGGGATTATCCGGTGAGCACTGAGGTGATGAACCTGGAACAGGCCACCCGGTCCGGGGCGGTGGCCCTGTTTGAGGAACGGTATGGCGAGCAGGTCCGGGTGGTGTCCATGGGCGACCATTCCCGCGAGTTGTGCGGCGGTACCCACGTCCGGAGCACCGGCCAGATCGGCACGTTTTTGATCGTGGGTGAAAGTTCGGTGGCGGCCGGGGTGCGGCGCTTCGAAGGCCTCACCGGCGAGGGCGCGGTGGAATACGTCCAGGATCGGCGCCGCCTGCTGGATGATCTGGCCGCCGGCTTGAAAGCCCGGCCCGAGGAGCTCAAAGAGCGTCTGGCCAAACTTCAGGCCCGGGTCAAAGAGCTGGAAAAAGGCGGCGGGAAACCCGCCGGCGCCTCGTCGGCCCAACTGGTTAAAGAGGTGGTGGAAAAAGACGGCCTGAAACTCTTGGCGGCCCAGGTGGCGGCCGAGGATCCCAAGGCCCTGCGCCTCGTCGGCGATGAATTGAAAGACCGCCTGGGGCCGACGGCCCTCATTGCCCTGGCCGCCGAAAGCGCCGACGGCAAGGCCATGCTGATGGTCATGGTGGGCTCCGGCCTGGCCGGCCGGTTCAAAGCCGGCCAGTTGGTGGCCCAAATGGCCGCCGCGGTGGGCGGCAAAGGTGGCGGCCGGGATGACCTGGCCCAGGCCGGAGGCCCCCGCGCCGAAGATATCCCCGCGGCCCTGGAGGTTCTGCGGAGCCAGGTTTGATGCGGCTTTCATTTTATGGCGCCGCGGGCGCGCGTGAGCGGGAACTCAGGAGGACGTTATGAAAAAGATGCTTTTGACGGTCCTGGCCCTGGGCTTGATCATGGTCTTCGGGCCTCGGGCCGGGGCGGCGGAGGAGGAGGAGACGGTCAAACTGGTCCAGCCCGATTTCGGCAAAGGGGCCACCGTCCTGCAAGCCCTGAAGGATCGTAAATCGGACCGGGTGTTCGGTTCCGCGGACCTCAGCCGGCAGCAGTTGTCCGAAGTCCTCTGGGCCGCCGCCGGCGTCAATCGGGAGATGAGCGATGGCCGGGCCGGCCGCACCGCGCCCTCCAGCCATAATGATCAGGCCATTGATACCTACGCGTTTCTTAAAAGCGGGGTGTATAAATACGACCCCCTCAAGCATGAGTTGATTCAGGTGGCGGAGGGCGATCTGCGGGTCAAGGCGGGCGTGCAGAGCTATGTGGGCACCGCGCCTTTGAGCCTGATTTTTGTGGCCGACACGGGCCGGCTCACCGGTGACGATGAGGCGTCGAAGCGGGAGGCCATGAATTTCGATGCCGGTCATATGTCGGAAAACGTTTATCTGTATGCCGCCTCCGCCGGGCTCAATGCCATATGCCGTTCGACTATCGACCGCGACGAGGTGCGGAATCTGTTGAATCTCGACGACCGCTATGTGCCCCTCCTGGGGGTGACCGTGGGGCTGCCCCCAAAATAAACGCTTTTGATCGGTCAAAGGGCCGGCCAGGGGCAACCAAAAGCTCCCGTCTTCAGGTGCGGCTGGCTGTAGGCGGGAGTTCCTATTACTCCGGCCACAAAACAAGTCATACCCGTGATTTCGCCAAAGCCCGAAATCACTGGACTTCCGCCGCCGAGAACCGACTTCGCCAACTGCCGGGTTAATATTTCGGCCTGTGGCCGACTTCTTCGGAGCCGGCCTCGGCGGAAGCCGCCCCCGGCTCCGGGTCAACCGGCGAGGGGCGTTCGCAGGAAGCGTTTGGTTTATCGGCCTAAGGGAACCGGGCAGGTGCTGAAGTTCCCCGAACCATACCCGCCCGCCGGCTCCCTTAAAAGAGGCGGCGGGCTATTTTCATGGCTTTGAGGGAACGCCCCAAATGGTGTTCGGCCAGTTTTTCAAAAAAAAGTTCGGCTTCGGCCAGGTCGGTATCCGTCAGGGGGAGCGGATCCCGATCCGGCGCCCGAAAACCCAGGCGGTCGAGGAGGGCCGGAGAAATGGGCCGGCCGGGGCGTTCCCCCGGGGCCAGGCAGTGCGGGCAATACAGGCCGCCGGCGGCCGGGTCCCAGCGCCAGCGTCCTTCGGACTCGGCTTCCGGAACCGAGCCGCAGATGAGGCAGCCGGCCAGCCGGGGCCCGAAGCCGGCCAGCTCCAGATATTTGAGGGCGAAATCCAGAGAGACCAGCCGGGCCCGGCGCTGGTCCCCGGACCGGGCCAGCCGCCCCAGGTGACGCACCAGAAGGGTAAAACTCTCCTCGGCCGGGTTGCCGGGGGCTTCGAAACCGCGGACCAGTTCCAGGGCGAAGGCGGCCAGGCTCTGGATGACCGGTTCGGCCGGCAGGCGCGGGGTTTTGGGGTTTTCTTCCGAATTTTCCACAAACGCCAGGGTCCGCTGAGGTTTGATGGTGAAGTCATACCAGGCCACGGTGCCCGGCGACAGCCGCCCCCCGCCGAAACGCCTGAGGCTGCGCCGCCCGTAACGGGCCAAGGCGGTCAGAAGCCCGCCCTCCCTGGTCAGGAAAGTGACGATCAGGTCGGCCTCGCCATAGTTGGTCCGGGACAGGACCACCGCCGCCAGCCGTTGTCGGGAATGTCGAGTCTGGTCAGCCACGCCGATTCCCCGCGGTGGCCTGAATGAAAGTTTCGGGCCAAAACTTTGATTTTCGTAAAAATTGGTTGAAAAAAAACGCCAATTGTCGTACAAATAAAAGGCTGGGGTGGACCGCGCCGTTCACGGCGGGTATCGCCCCCGCCTCCCCAGTCCGTAAGGCCGGGCTGATGAAGCGGCTGAAGCCGCCTTGCCGGGTGAATGTGGCCGGATCGTGTCGGCCGAGCCGCCCGGCGGTGATGGGACGCACTTTCAGAGTCATTTAAGAGAGGTTATTTTGGGCAATTTTTCCAGAAACTTGCTCGTTTGGACCATGATCATAATCGCCGTCCTGGGAGTCATGAACTTCTTCAAGCCGGTGGAAACCAGCAGTAACCAGAAAACGTATTCCGATATCTGGCGGGCGGTGTCCGACAATCGGGTCACCGAAGTTTCTCTGACCGATACGGAAATTGTAGCGCAACTCACCGACGGGAGCAAGTGGGCGGCCAACTACAGCCGCTTTGATCCCGAACTGTTGCCTTTCCTCAGGGAGAAGGGGGTGGCCATCAACATGGTCCCCCAGACGTCCTCCTTCTGGGTGAGCATGGGCGGCGCCCTCTTGCAGATCGTCTTTCTGGTGGTTATCTGGATGTTCTTCATGCGCCAGATGCAGGGGGGCGGCAAGGCCATGACCTTTGCCAAAAGCCGGGCCCGGCTTTTGACCGAGGATCAGAAGCGGGTCACCTTCGCCGACGTGGCCGGCATCGACGAGGCCAAAGGAGAGCTGTCGGAGATCGTCGACTTCCTGCGGGAACCGAAAAAATTTGTCCGTCTCGGCGGCCGCATCCCCAAAGGCGTTCTTCTGATGGGCTCGCCGGGCACGGGCAAGACCTTGCTGGCCCGGGCCATCGCCGGCGAGGCCGGGGTGCCGTTCTTTTCCATCAGCGGTTCGGACTTTGTGGAAATGTTCGTGGGCGTGGGCGCCTCCCGGGTGCGGGACATGTTTCTCCAGGGCAAGAAGGCCGCGCCCTGCATCATGTTCATCGATGAAATCGACGCCGTGGGCCGCCACCGGGGCGCGGGGCTCGGCGGCGGCCATGACGAGCGCGAGCAGACCCTGAACCAGCTCCTGGTGGAGATGGACGGTTTCGAGCCCAATGACGGCCTGATCCTCATCGCCGCCACCAACCGGCCCGACGTTCTGGACCCGGCTCTCCTGCGGCCCGGCCGTTTCGACCGGCAGGTGGTGGTGCCGGTGCCCGACCTCAAGGGCCGGGAACAGATCCTCAAAGTCCACAGCCGCCGGGTGCCCATGTCCGGGGATGTGGATTTGTCTCTGGTGGCCAGGGGAACCCCCGGCTTTTCCGGGGCGGATCTGGAAAACCTCATCAACGAGGCCGCCCTTTTGGCCGCCAGGGCCGACAAGGAAAAAGTGGAGGCCGCCGATCTCGACGCGGCCCGCGACAAGATGATGATGGGCGTCGAGCGCCGGAGCATGATGATGAGTCCCGAGGAAAAGCGGACCATCGCCTGGCACGAGGCCGGCCACACCATCATTTCGGTGCTCCTGCCCGGTCTGGATCCGCTGCACAAGGTCAGCATCATTCCCCGGGGGCGGGCCCTGGGGGTGACCGTGTCGCTTCCGGCCGAAGACAAATACACCTACAGCCGTGAATACTTCAAGGCCCGCCTGGTCATGATGCTGGGCGGCCGCGTGGCCGAGGAGGTGGCCTTGAAGCAGATGACCACCGGAGCCAGCAACGACATCGAACGGGCCACGGACCTGGCCCGCAACATGGTCTGCAAATACGGCATGAGCGAGACCCTGGGCCCCCAGGCTTTTGGCAAAAAGGAAGAGCAGATCTTTCTGGGCCGGGAGATCGCCCAACACAGCGATTATTCCGAAGCCACGGCCCAGCGCATCGACCAGGAAGTGTCCGATCTGGTGATTCAGGCCCATCGGCGGGCCACGGAAATTATTACCAAACATCAGGACACCTTGAAGGCCCTGGCCGAACGTCTGTTGGAAAAGGAGACCATCGACGCCGACGAGGTCATGGACGTCTGCGCCGAGGCCATGAAGATTGAAGGGATTGAGCGGCCGGCCAAGGCGGCCGGGGAAGAGGCGAAGGCGGAGCCGGACGGGGACGCCGCCGCCTCCGGCCGGGAGTCTCCCCGGGCAGCGCCGGACGGTGAGGCGCGAACCGATGATGAAGAACCCCGCGGCGGCGATGACCGCTGACCGGCTCCTGACCTGGCGGACCCCGGCCGGGGAGTGGGCGCTGGATTTCAGCGCCCCTCTGGTCATGAGCATCATCAACCTGACCCCGGATTCCTTTTCCGACGGCGGCCGTTTCGCCGAGCCGGAGGAGGCGGTGGCCGCGGCCCTGGCCGAAGAGGCCGACGGCGCCGATATTTTCGATTTGGGGGCCGAATCCTCCCGCCCGGGTTCGGCCCGGATCACGGAGGAGGAGGAGTGGGCCCGTCTGGCGCCGGTGTTGAACGCTCTGGTCAAGAAAAGCCGCCGGCCCGTTTCCGTCGACACCTGCCGGGCCGGGGTGGCTGAAAAGGCCCTGGCGGCCGGGGCGGCCATCATCAATGACATCTACGCCGGCCGGCATGACCCCCGCATCCTGGATCTGGCGGCCCGCCAGGGGGTGCCCATTATCCTGATGCATATGAAGGGCGACCCCGACACCATGCAGCTTGATCCCCACTACGACGATGTGGCGGCCGAGGTGCACGATTTCCTTTTGGAGCGGGCTCGGGCGGCCGAGGCGGCCGGAGTGCCGAGAGAGCGCATCATTCTGGATCCGGGAATCGGTTTCGGGAAAAACCAAAGGCACAACCTCTCGATCATCAAGCACTTCGACCGGGTTATGCCCCAGGGGTATCGCCGGATGATGGCTTTGTCACGCAAGGCTTTTCTGGGGCGCATCCTGAACGGGGCCCCGCCGGCGGAGCGCGACGGCCTCACGGCCGTGGCCGACGCCCTGGCCATCCTGAAGGGCGCGGAAATCGTCAGGGTCCATCGGGCCGCCCCCAACCGGGCCGCCGTCGACCTGGCGCGGGCCGTTATGGCGGCGGATTGAAAAGCCGGTTGATTTGAGTGGTCGCCGCCGCTGGTGACGCTGT
>JAVBTP010000081.1:0-6295 GCA_031556115.1 Candidatus Adiutricaceae bacterium | reverse complement strand
GATGCGTATTTTCGGCGGCGAGCGCTTCAAGGGCCTGATGCACCGGCTGGGCATGACCGAGGGTGTGCCGTTGGAAGCCAAACTGATCAGCCGGGGCATTGAAAACGCCCAAAAGCAGGTGGAAAACCACAACTTCGAAATCCGCAAGCACTTGCTCGAATACGACAACGTCATGAACAAGCAGCGGGAGGTGGTCTACAATCAGCGCCGCCGCCTCCTGGCCGGGGACAACCTGGAAGAGCAGGTCCTGTCCATGTTCGAGGAACAGGTGCTCAAGCTGGCCGACCACTACGCCGATCAAAAAACCGAACCCGAAAACTGGGATTGGCCGGCCATCACCGCCGAAGTCTTTCGCCTCTTCGGGTTCAACGTCTCCCTGGGCGATTTCAGCGACTTGGGCCCCGATGCCGTGGCCCAGAGCATTTACGACCGGGCCAAGGCCGCCTTCGAGGCCCGCCAGGCCGAAATCGGCGCCAAGATTTCGGGTGAGCTTATCCGCTGGCTGATGCTCAATTCTTTGGACAGCCAATGGAAAGACCACTTGTTGTCCATGGACCGCCTGAAGGACGGCATTGGCCTCCGGGGATACGCCCAAAAAGACCCCTTGCGGGAATACCAGCGGGAAGGCTTTGATCTTTTTAAGGAAATGATGGGTCGGGTGCGGTCCGACTCCATCAGCCTCATCTCCCACGTCCAAATCCAGCGGGAGGAGGATGTGGAAGACCTGGCCCCCAAGGAGTCCAGTCAGCCGCTGGTGCTTTCCCACGGCGGCCGGGACGAGGTGGCTCCGGTCAAAGCCCAGCCCGAAACACGGGACAAACCCAAAGTCGGCCGCAACGACCCCTGCCCCTGCGGGTCGGGTAAAAAATACAAACAGTGCTGCGGCGCCAACCAGTAGCCTCTTAATCCCGTTCGGGCTGCCCCCCCCCCCTCGCCCTTTTTGAAAAAACCCGCGGGCCGGATCGAACCAAGTCGATCCGGCCCGTTTTTATGGTTCCGCTCCCCTTGGTTAAAACACCGCTACCGCGCCAGGGCCGGCACCACTTCTGGCGGGCTGCCGCTTTTTCCTCCACAAGATATGGCGCCAAAGGGTTTCCTTCAAATAACATCCTGTTATAACTGATAAAACTCTGTATATTTTCCTAATTTTTCTTTTTCCCTCATTTTCGCCCTTTTTTCCCCCTTCACCCTAACCTTTCAAGGCCTTTTTCCGTCGGCGCGGCGTTTTTTTTAAATTACCATATTTAGAGCCAAGTCAGACAACAGTCACCATATTTGGTGTAAACATGCCTATAAAATACGATAACTATCGACTATAATTAAATAAAAATAATTAAAATGACGATATATCGCTTGACAAAGAGCCCCATTAATAATATTTTGGAATCGATTATGATCACTGGCTTCGGCCAGGATTCCGCACCAGGTCACTGGATTCCACGGACGCAAGGAGAACTGAAATGAAGTCGAAACTGATACGAACCGGTCTGGTCGCCCTGGCCCTGACGTTGGCCGCGCCGGTGACCATGGCCCCGGCGCAGGAGATCAATTCCATTTACGTCACCCCCAAGCTGTCGTATGTCTACCAGAAGGGCGACATGTCTTCGGGTAACTGGCACAACGGCGGCTGGCACACGGGAGCCGTGGGCGGTAACGACAACGACAACGGTTTTGGTATCGGT
This sequence comes from Candidatus Adiutricaceae bacterium, assembly GCA_031556115.1. Lineage (GTDB taxonomy): Bacteria > Desulfobacterota > Desulfarculia > Adiutricales > Adiutricaceae > Adiutrix. The sequence goes on along the minus strand of JAVBTP010000081.1, from coordinate 4,613 downwards.
GTCGCGGTGGGCACCGATTTGGGCTACTACTACGAAGTACCGGTCCGCGTCGAACTGGAATACATGTACCGCACCGAAGCCGAATTCGGTCAAGGGGCGCGTTCGGTCAGCGTTTTCGGGGCCGGCGGCCCGGCCACCCTGACCGCCTCTCAGAACTTTAAAGTCAGCGCCCACAGCCTCATGGCCAACGGCTTTTTCGACATCAACACCCAGACCGACTTCACCCCTTATTTGGGCGCGGGCCTGGGTCTGGCTTATCTGGACACCGACTATCGGTCCGGCATCACCATGAACAACATACCCATCGGGGCGTCAAGTTCCGACGGGAGTTGGAATTTCGCCTGGAGCCTGATGGCTGGCGTGGGATACAGCATCAATGAAAATCTGACTCTGGATCTGGGCTATCGCTATATAGACCTGGGGAGCGGCGACGCGGGGACCTTCAATGCCAGCAACGGCGGTATCAGTTATTCCGGCAGCCCCAGCGTGGACTACACGGCCCACGAACTGGGCCTCGGCCTGCGTTTTACCGGTTTTTAAGCCACCGGTCACGACCTGCCCAAAGGCGGCCCCGGGGGGGGTCGCCTTTTTTTTCCCGTTTGCCTTGCGGCGCCTGAATCTGTATAATCGGCCGGGAGGTTTCACCATGGTCTTTTCCCGCCGCCTCAGGGGTTCCGTCCGGGCCTGGGGCCGATTTATTTTCACCGGGCTCGTTTTTCTGCTCTGGACCGCCGCCACCCCGGCCCTGGCCCAGAAATCGTCCGCCCCGCCCCCGAAGAAGGCCCCGGCCGCCGCCCAGCCGGCGGCCCCCTCCGATCAGACCGCCATCACCCCGGACGATATCCAGCGCACCATCGACCTGTTGGAAAATGAAGAGCGCCGCCGGGAGGTGGTAAAACTCCTGAAACTGATGGCGGTGTTGCAGGGCGAAAGCGGCCTGGCCGTCTCGCCCGCTTCCGGCGCCCAGGCTCCGGAAGCGCGGGGCGCGGATACGGAGATCAAGGCCTATCTCAGCGCGTTGGCCGAAGGCGTCTATCGCGACGTCAAGTCCTCCGGCGCGGGTCTGGCCAAATCCTGGCAGGAAACCAAGGCGGTCTTCACCGCCCTGGCCAAGCCCCAGGCCGTGGATCTGTGGCGCCCCTATCTTTTACAAATTCACGCCTGGGGCCTGTTGTGGCTCCTGGTCACCCTGGTCATTATCAAAAAATTCGGCCGCCTGCCGGAACCCAGCCTGGCGTGGGACTTTTTCACCCGCCTGAAAGCGGTGGCCAAATACATCCTGGTGGTGGCCGGCCCCAACCTGATCCTGATCTTTTCCCTTCTGGCCACGCCGGGCCTCTCGACCACCGCGCCGGGCATCCCCGTGGACATGGCCACGGGCTTTTCCTTCCTCCACGCCATGGCCCAGCATTTTTTCATCAACCTCTCCGTATTGTATATCTTTCTTCAGGCGGCCAAAGTGCTGTTCACCACCGGACGGACCGGGCAGTCCATTATCAATATCCACCCGGTTCTGGCCCGGCACGTTCTCAACAGTTTACGCGTTTTCGCCACATATATAGCCTGTTTTCTCTTCTTCAAAGAAACCATTCTGGAAAACTTCGTCACCGGTTCACTGTATTCCTTCACTTTGATTTTTCTGACCGTTCCGATTCCGGTCTACGCCACCTTTCGGCTGCTCAAGCTCAAACGGCTGGTCACCGACGTCACCGAGGCCGAAGCCTCGGCCGGCGACTCGGGCGCCGAGGATTTCGACTCCGACGACAAGGAGTTCAGCGCCGCCGACGCCACGCCGACCACCGCCCACCTCGATTATCGGGTCGACCGATTTATCCGCCGACACTGGTCGTCACTGGCCCTGATCTTCATCTGGGGGATTTCCCTGATCTCCATCGTCAACCCGGCCGACATCGCCAACCAGTTCGGCAGCCGCTTTTTCGGCTCGGCCGTGCTGATGGGGCTGGGCGCCCTGGCGGTCAAGCTGGAGCGGATCATCCTGCGCCGGGCCATCCCGCTGGACAGCAGGCACGGCCGGCGACTGCTCCTCAACCTCGACAATTTGACCAACATCGTCGTCTGGACCGGCCTGGCGGCCATAGTGGTCACCCTGTGGGGATTGCCCTTGGAACGGATTCTGGGCAATGCCGTGACCAGGGAGATCATCGGCCGCCTGTTCACCATTGCCGTGACCATCATCGGCCTGATGATTTTTCTCAAATTCAGCCGACTGGCCATGGAATGGCTCTTGTCCGTGCCGGACCTGAGCCACAACCGCAATTGGCGCACCATGACCCCGCTTCTGCTGACCGCGGTGCGCGCCCTGGCCATCTTCGTGGCCGTGGTGGTCGTTCTGGAGCGGCTGGGGGTCAATGTGGGGCCCATCCTGGCCGGGGCGGGCATCCTGGGCCTGGGCGTGGGCATGGGGGCCCAATCGCTGGTCAAAGACGTCATTAACGGCGTTTCCATTTTGCTGATGGACACGTTATCCGTGGGGGATTACGTGACCATCGGCGGCAAGAGCGGCACCGTGGAAACCGTGGGCCTGCGCAGCATCCGGCTGCGGGACGCGGCCGGGAACCTCACCGTGGTGCCCAATTCGAGCGTGGACACCATCGTCAACATGACCCGGGATTATTCCCAGGATCTGATCGAGTTCACCGTGCCCTATGACGCCCACCCCGACGACATGCTGAGGCTGGCCGGCGAGGTGGCCCGTGACCTCAGTGACGACCATGACTGGCGGCGCTACCTGATCGGCCCGGTCAACGTGTTGGGGGTCATCGCTTTTGACGCGAACGGCACCACCCTCCGGCTGAAAATCAACACCACGGCCGGCAACCAATGGGCCGTGGGCCGGGAACTGCGGCTGCGGCTGAAAAGAAAAATGCTGGAAGCGGGCTACACCTCATCGTGGTTCGGCCAGAACGTCGTCGTCCATCCGGGCGACCCCGATTATAATGAGTCACGGAAAAAGCTCCAAGCCGACGGCGGCTCAGACAGCAATAATGGCGCATAAAAAATGATGGAAAATTAAAAATGAATGTCAGAACCAAATGCCTGTTCTATCTGGTGGCCACGGCCACGCTGTGGAGCATTTCGGGGGTCCTGATCAAGAGCATCGACTGGAACCCCCTGGCCATCGCCTCCGGCCGCAGTTTCATCGCCGCCATCACCATCTCCATCCTGGCCCGAAAAACCATGGTCTGGTCCCGGCCCGGCCGGGCCCAAGTGGTGGGCGCGGTTTTCTTCACGCTGGTTTCGGTGGGGTTCTGTATCGCCACCAAACTGACCACCGCGGCCAACGCCGTCCTATTGCAATACACGGCCCCCGTCTGGGTGGCCATCCTGGCCCCGCTGGTTCTTCGGGAGCGCACCTGCGGGCGGGACTGGGTGTTCATCGTCATCGCCTTCAGCGGCATGGTCATGTTTTTTATGGATTCGCTGTCGGCCGAAGGCTTCTGGGGCCTGGTCATCGCCATGATCAACGGGGTGTTCTTCGCCGGCCTGGCCATCAGCCTCAGATACGTCAAAGGTGTCCCCCCCTTTCAGAGCATCATTTACGGCAACCTCCTGACCGCCGCCCTGGGGCTCTTTTTCTGGCGCCCCCCCTGGCCGGATATGACCGGTTTTTTTTTCCTCCTGATCATCGGCGTTTTCCAACTGGGCATATCCTTCTACCTCTTCGCCCTGGCCACCGAAGGGGCCTCCTCTCTGGAGATGGTGCTGATCACCGCCCTGGAACCCATTCTCAACCCGATCTGGGTCTTCATCTTCATCGGGGAGCGGCCGGGCCACTGGTCATTGGTGGGCGGGGTCGTGGTGCTGACCACGGTCACCGCCTGGAGCGTACTGAAAACCCTCAGGCCGTCACCCGCTTTGGATCATTCCCCGGATCGATCCCAAATCGGTCCCAGGCCGGCGAACCCTGATCCGATAATGGCGAAGAAGGAGTAACCCATGGGCCCTAAACCAGACCCGGCCAAACTGGCCGCCCGCCTGAACATGTCACCCCATCCCGAAGGCGGGTATTATGTCGAAACCTATCGCGCCCCGGGCCATATTCCGGCCTCGGCCCTGCCCCCGGCCTTTGACGGCGGCCGGTCCTTTTCCACGGCCATTGTCTATCTCCTGCCGGAGGGGGAAAAATCGCGCCTCCACCGCCTGCGGCAGGACGAGATCTGGCACTTTTATCTGGGCGGGCCGCTGAGACTGGTCCAGCTCACCCCGGACGGGGTTTGGAGTGAAGTGATTTTGGGGCCGGATATCATGGGGGGCCAGCGGGTGCAGCACGTGACGCCGGCCGGGGCCTGGTTCGGGGCCGCGCCCAAGCCGGGGGCGGGCTATAGTCTGGTGGGCTGCACCGTGGCGCCAGGCTTTGATTTCGCCGACTTTGAGATGGGCGTGGAAGCGGATTTGAAAAAAGCCTTTCCCGCCCTGTATGGCGTGATTTCCGAATTCACCTGAGACCGGCCGGCGGCCTGTTGGCAAAACACGACCCTCGGCGGATTGGATTTTCGCGTTCCGGCGCGGCCGGCCGAGGGCCGGCAGCGCCGGAACGTTTAAGCGGTAAACTTTCCATGGCCAGCCCGCCACCGGGTCACCGCCCGCAAGGT
>JAVBTP010000114.1:0-5716 GCA_031556115.1 Candidatus Adiutricaceae bacterium | reverse complement strand
CCGGCTTACTTCATCCTGATTTTAACCTGCCGTTCTGCAACATCTGCCCGGCCAAGCCGCTGTTGCCGATTCTGGCCGGGCAGACCCAATACCTGGCTTTGGACCTCACCAACACGGTCACCACCGGGTTCACCGCCCTGTCTCTACTCATTGCCGGCGGCATGCTGGTGGGCATGTTTTTTAAGGATCGTTTCTTTTGTCTGTTCTGCCCGCTCCTGGCCTTGATCCACCTTTTAAAACCTTTGACCGCCCTGCGTTTGGTCAAGGAACCTCAATTGTGTCACGGCTGCGGCGCTTGCCGGCGCGTCTGCCCGATGGATATTGAAGCGGTGTATCAGGAACGGGAACAGGCCGACGTCCAGACCGGGGAGTGTCTGGACTGCGGCCGCTGCCTGGAATCCTGCGCGAACGACCGGGCCTTGAGCCTCAAGTGGTTTGGGCGTCGGCTTGTTTCATCGTCCCGGCGCTTGGCCCTGGGTTTGACGGGGAGGAAATCATGAGCCAGGACTCCCGGGACCGTCAGGCCGGATTCACCCTCCGAATTGAGGAGAAACGTCAAGCGGAGTTGAACCGCGAATTGGACGCGCTCACGGCCCGCGACGATTTTCATCCGGCCCTGGCCTATTTCCTGGACCTTATCCGGCAAGGCTTCGCGCCGGGAACCGTGAGCCGGCGGACCGGGCGGCCGGTGGTCAACCTGTTGTGCCTCCAGGCTCCGTTGGAGCTTTTCCACGCCTTCGACCTTCAGCCGCTCAAGATTTTCAGCGGCTCTCAGGTGGCCGGGCAGGTGGCGGCCCCCAAGCTCCCGGCCCTGATGTGCCCGATGCTCAAAGCGGCCCTGGGCGCTCTGGAGTTGGCGGGTGGCGCGGCCGATCAGCCGTGGGTCATCCCGACCACCTGTGACTGGGTGGTTAAATTTCGGGAAATGGCCGACCGGTGCGGTCTTCCGGTCTCTGGTCCATGTCACTGGCTGGAACTGCCGCACCTGAAGGACGACCCCCGAGCCCGGGAGCGGTGGCTGGAGGAAGTGCTGCGGCTACGTGACTTTCTGGCCGAAGTGAGCGGCCGCCGGCTGGGCCGCCGGGCTCTGGCCGACTCGGTGGCCGTGTTCCAGAAAACCAGGCGGGCCTTCACCCGCCTGATCGAAGCCCGACGGACGGGCCGGGTGCCGGCGGTGTGGTTTATGGTCATCGCCAATTCATTTTTTCTGGACCGGGTCGAGGCCTGGACCACGGCCCTGGAAGGGGCGCTGGAAGCCTTTCCAAGTCAGGCAACGCCAAAAGGGTTGGTGTATCTGGCCGGGTCGCCGATCTTCTTCCCCAACTTCAAGCCGCTTCACCTTTTGGACGCGGCGGGCCTGACGGTGGCGGCCGATGATCTCTGTTCTTCGGAGCGGCTTTTCCCGGCCCATCTGGCGGTGGATGACCCCTCGGAGTTCGGGCTCTTGCGCGCCCTGGCCGAAACCTATCACCAGGGCTGTCTGTGCCCGACCTTTGGCGACAACGAACGCCGGATCAACGCCATCCATGGGGCGGTGCGGGGGGCGGCGGTCAGGGGCGTGGTCTTCCAGGTGCTGAAGGGCTGCCACCCCTATGATCTGGAAAGTTTCACCCTGGAGGAACCCTTGAAAAAAGCGGGTTTGAAATTTCTTAAGCTGGAAACAGATTATACGGCGGAGGACGCCCGAAATCTGCTGACCCGTCTGGAAGCCTTTAGCCACAATCTGGAGAACATTTGAAATGCGCGTCGATATCGGTTTGGACCTGGGCAGCACGGCCATCAAGGCGGTGTTCGTGGAAAACGGCGAAATCCTCTGGCGGGGCCGGACGGCCACCGCGCCGGGTCAGGAAACCCTGGCCACTGGCCTGATCCGGGAGGGCCGGCAGGCTCTCGAACTGGCCGAGGAAAGCTTCGGGGGCTTGGCGGCCACGGGCTACGGCAAAGGGCTCTTCGCGGCCGCCGACCGGCAGGTGGACGAAATCAGCGCCAACGCCCTGGCCCTCTTCCGCCTCAGCGAAGGCCGGGCCCGCACCGTAATCAATATCGGCGGGCAGGATGTGAAAGTGCTGACCCTGGACGAGCGCGGCCGGGTGATCGATTTCAAGATGAACGACAAGTGCGCCGCCGGCACCGGCCGTTTTTTCGAACTGGCGGCCCGGCTCCTGGACACGCCCCTGGAAGATTTCGGTGAACTGGCCGGCCGCGCCTCGGCCGAAGTGGAACTGAACAGCACCTGCGTGGTTTTCGCCGAAAGCGAAATCGTCTCGCTCCTGGCCCGGGGCGTGGGCCGGGAAGATATCATCCGGGCGCTCAACGCCTCAGTGGCCCGCCGGGTGGCCGGGCTCATGGGCCGCCGCCAGCCGGAGGGCGCCGTCTATCTGGATGGCGGCCCGGCCCGGAACCAGGGCCTGGTGGAAGCTTTGGAAGACGAACTGATGACGGATATTCAAGTGACGGCCGAGCCGCAATTCAGCGTGGCCTACGGCGCGGCCGCCTCACTTTTGTAAGTTGGCCATGAAAAAGGGCTGGCCAGCCGGATTATAAACAGCCGATTTTGCACGTCGGCACTACACGACAAAGAGGAGAAAACTTATGGCAGGCAATTATCTCAGGCGCCTTGGAGCTTTCGTCGGCCTGGTCGGGCTGCTCGGTCTGGCCGCTCCGCCCCTGTGGGCCCAGGATGAAGGGGCTTTCGCCCCCCCCAGCGCCACTCTGGACACCGTGGTGGTCACGGCCAGCAAGACGGAAGAGAGCAAGCGCGAGGTCACGACCAACATCACCGTGATCACTCAGGAAGACATCAGGAAATCCACCGCCAAGGATTTGAGCGACCTTATGGCCCAAAACGGCTTTCAGGTCTACGACACCGGTGGCGGCGCCAAGACCGTCTACATACGCGGCATGGGCGGCAGCAGCATGAGCCAGCTCAACGAAATGAGCTCCAGGGTGCTGATTCTCCTCAACGGCCACCGCACCGGCACCAACGACATCTCCCTGACTGGCCTTGAAAACGTCGAGCGCGTGGAAATCATCCGCGGCCCGGCGGCCGTGCAATACGGGTCTTCGGCTCTGGGTGGGGTGGTCAATGTCATTACGAAACGGGGCACGAAGGATTTCGCGGCCAGTCTGGAACTGGGAGGGGGAAGCTACCACCGTTTCGACCAGAAAGCCAGCTTTTCAGGCGCGGGCGACGTCGTCGACTTCTCGGTCGGCGTTTCCAACACCCGTCGTTCGGATTATGAAACCGGCCAGGGCCAAACCTGGCAACACACCAGCCTGGACAGCGATTTTAACCTGGATGCGGATCTGGGTTTCAACTTTTTGGAAAAGCACCGTCTGGGCGCGCATTTCAACTACGCCAAGATCAACGGCAACGAACTGCCCGGCAGCGGCTGGCCGGACACCTCCCACTACCCGCTGAACTTCAGCGACAACGACAGTTTCGCCTATAACGGGACCCTCAGCTACACCGGCGCCACCGAAGACGATCTCTTCAGTTGGATGGGCGCCTACACTTTTGGCCGGAACAAAAATGAAGCCATCGGCTATGCCGATCCCAACGATCCTCCCGGCCCCTGGGGCGGGCCCTGGCCGCCTTTCTATCCCGACCCGAACTGGCTTAACGGCACCAGCACCGACCTCCAGCAGTTGCAACTGCAAGGCACCTTTGACAACGGCACCTTCATGTTGACGGCCGGTTTCGATTCCATCAACTATGACTATTCCACGAGCGCCGACCTGGAAGATTATGTGAACGCGGGCACGTCCACAGATTATGCCGGTTACGCCCTGGCCAAGCTGCGGCTCTTTGACGAACGGTTCATCGTTTCCGCCGGCGGCCGCTATGATGCCTACAAGGTTAAAAACGGTGACTTCAACACCGACGACACCAACTTCGCCCCGTCGGTCGGCGTGGCCTTTTCGCCGGTTGAAATCTTGAAGTTCAGGGCCAACTACTCCGAGGGCTTCGTTACCCCGACCATTACCCAATACCAGGGGAACGAGTCCTGGAGAACCGCCGCCAGCCCCGACCTGAAGCCTGAAAAAAGCAAAACCTTCGAATTCGGCGCGGATCTGGCCTGGGAGCAACTCGATGCCGGCGTGACCTACTTTCATACCGAGTGGAAAGACAAAATCGTGGGCAGCGTTCCCGTGCCGGGTAGACCCGGCTGGAGCAGAAGCGGCAACCTCGACGGCGCCACTATCGCCGGCCTGGAAATGGCCGCCGGCTATGACCTGGGACCGGCCCTGGGCCAGAACTTCGAACTCAAACCCTATATCAGCCTGACCTGGCTGACTGATCGGAAAAACAAAGACCCGCGCCCCGCCAACCGGGTGCCCCAGGATCCCGATATTTTGCCGGACACGCCTGAATTCATGGCCGCCTACGGCCTGACCTTCAACCATCCCGAGCTCGGGCTGGCCAGCACCATCAATGCCTCCTATTTCGGCAAACGGTACAGCATGGACTTCAACAGCCGGGGCGTTTCCCCCACTGAAGGCCAGTATGTCGAGTTCGGGGGGACCACCGTGGTCAACTGGAGCATCGACAAACGAATCTGGGAATTTGAAAACGCGGGAGAACTGAGCCTGCGTGGCGAAATTAATAACCTCTTCGACGAGGACTATGCCAGCGTCCTGGACTATCCTCAGCCTGGGCGCAATTTTTACCTGGGCGTACGGTACACTTATTGATTTCCCCCGACCCCGGCGGCCGGTTGACCGGCCGGCCGCCGGGCCGCCTTTTCGCGTAATACGCGGTTCCAGACCGGAGGTAGTGTATGGAACTGAAAACCCTGTGGCTGGGGCTCGTCATTTCGATGGGCGCTTTCGCCGTCAAGACCGGCCTGGGCTGGTCCTATGTGTGGGCCGCCGGCCGGCTTCGCCGCCGCCTTTTATCCAGCCTCGTCATCATCATGGGCTATGCGGCCCTGTTCGGGCTGGTTTTTCTGGTGGTCTCCAAAATTAACCTGTTGGCCCATTATGAAACCCTGCTGCCATTGTGGCGCAACGGCGTGGCCCTCCACTGGCTGACGGCCGCCATGCTGGCGATCTGGGGCCTCATCCTGTTGCGACGCAAGCCGGCCCCCTGCTGCGGCGCGGCTTCCAGCCGGGGCTGGCTGGCCCTGGTCATCCCCTGCCCGGTCTGCCTGAGTGTGGTCCTGATGTCCGCCGCCACTCTGAACCTGTATTTTCCCGATGAGGCCCTGACCGCCACGGCCGGGCTCTTCCTGGCCTTCATGGGCATCGCCGCCCTCGCCGCCTTTCTGGCGCGGCGCGGCGTCGACGGCGGCGAGAGCCACCTGGAGGCCTCCCTCGGTTTGGCCATGATGCTCATGGCCATGTATTTCATGCTTTCCGCCCTGCTGTTGCCGCAATTCAGCGAGGTCAGCCGGGTCTATCGCCTCACGGCCTACGCCGCCGACGGGCAGACGGTGGACCGTATGGCTCAGGCCGCGACCCTCGGGATCGTGGCCGCTCTCATGGCCCTCGGGTTTTTCCGGGCCAAGTCGAATTTTCGGAGAACCGTATGAATTTCGCCGCCCTGCTGCAATCCGCCATATATCTGATTTCCTCCACGCTTCTCTATCCGGCCCTCCTGGTGCTCCTGGTGTCCTTCATCGCCCTGGTGATAAGCGCCGGGGTGTCAATAGGCAGTTAAAAATGACCCAGGGTAGGCATTGAAAAGTGACCCACCGTGTTTATGGTCCTTTAG
>JAVBTP010000231.1:0-13620 GCA_031556115.1 Candidatus Adiutricaceae bacterium | reverse complement strand
AGTCTCCAAAAATAGTTATTCACGTTTTGAAGTATGGGGCTCCGCCCCAAGCCCCGCCAAGGGGCGGCGCCCCCTGGACCCCTCCGAAAGCGGCCCTGGCGGGCCACTTTCGAGCTGGGCCAAGTGAGCCCGCACCCTGGGGCGGGGCTGAGGGCGGCCCATACTGCAAAACGCGGCCAACTGGCTTCCAAAAGACCAGAGGTTGGATATGCCCGCTATGCGTGAATTTGAAACAACCCCCGGCCGGGTGGCCCTGGTGGGCCTTTTTGAGGCCAACGGCCTGAAACTGAGCCCGGCCGAGGCCGACCAGTTCTGGCGGCTCCATGAGCTGTTGGCCAGAAACAACGAGGCCGGCGACCTGACCCGGGTGCGGGGTTTCCGCAACCTGGTCCTGAAACACTATGTCGACGGCGCCCTGGCCGCGGACCTCATCCGGCCCCGGGGGCTGACCATGGATTTAGGCACCGGGGCCGGTTTCCCCGGCCTCCCCCTGGCCATTCGCCGGCCGCAGTGGCCGCTTTTGCTGGCCGAGCCCCGGGGCCGCCGCCTGGCTTTCATGGAGGAGGCGGTGAGCCTGTTGGGCCTGGCCAACGTGGAGTTTTATCCCCACAAGGTGGGCCCCCGGTTCGACCGGGCCATCGAGAATTTCATCACCCGCGACTTCGAACCCGCTCCGGACAGCCTCCGGCGGGCGGCCCTGATCCTCCCGCCGGGGGGGCGGGTGTATTTGATGAAAGGACCGGGGGTGGACGGGGAACTGCGGGAGGCCGAAGCCCTGCCCGAGTGGGCCGAATTCGAATTGGAGGACGACCGGGCTTACAGCTTTGACCAGGGGCGGATCAAGCGGCGCCTGATCACCTGGCGCAAACGGGCCGGGGCCGCCAGGCCGGCCCCGGCTCCGGCCCATAAAATCGTGGAAATCGCCAGCCGGGAGAACCCCCGCTATAAAAGCTGGCTGAAATCCCTAAGCGGCCGGGGCCTGAAAAAGAGCGGCCAGGCCATTATGGCCGGCCGCAAGTTCGTGGCCGAGATTCTGGCCGCGCGGCGGCCCGGAATTGAAGGGCTCATCGCCCGCCGGCTCGACGATCTGGCCGGCTTGGATGTGCCGCCGGACCTGACCGTCCACCTGATCCGCCCGGAGCTTTTTCCCGACCTGGACCTCTTCGGGGCCGGTCCGCCGCTCCTGATCATGAATTTCGCCGGCCTCCCGGCCTGGGACGGGGAACTGGCCGCCGGGCTCACCGTTTTTCTCCCGTTTCAGGACCCGGCCAACCTGGGCGCGGCCATCCGCACCTCCGCCGCCTTGGGGGCGCGGGTGGTGTTGTTGAAAGAGGCGGCCAGCCCTTGGCACCCCAAAAGCCTGAGGGCCGCCGGCCCGGCCGTTTTCGTGGCGGAGATGTCCCAGGGGCCGAGTCTGGCCGAACTGGCCCAAAATCCCCGGCCGGGGCTTCAGGCCCTTTCGCCGTCAGGGAAAAATATTCTGGAACAACAGTTTCCAAAAGAATGCGGATTCGTGTTCGGGATCGAGGGCCCGGGCCTGGATGCGGTCTGGCCGGCCGGGCGGCGGCTGGCCATGCCCATGGCCGAGGGCGTGGAATCACTCAACGCGGCGGCGGCCCTGGCTGTGGCGTTGGGGATTTGGCGGGCGAGGCGGGGCTGAGTGGCCGATGTCTATTTTTTGGATAGAGATAGCCAAGGTAGGGGAAATGCACTATACTGATTCCGTTATGGTTCAATTGTATTTGGCGCCTGTATGTAATATGGAGCCGGTGGCTGAACATATCCTTTTGTCGGACGATAAACGCTCGTGACTTCGGGCCTTGGCGAAATCACTCTGAACAAGTTCAGCCGGCGGGTCAATGCCATCGGTTGGAAAGTGGTTGCTTATGCGCATAGAATATCTCCGCCTGAAGAACTACCGTGCTTTCAAAGATGTCATCATCAAGGACATTCCTGGTTTTTGCGTTATTGTCGGGGCCAACGGCACCGGCAAGACCACTTTGTTCGACGTATTTAATTTCCTTCAAGATGCCTTGCGGGATAATCTTACCAAAGCTCTCAGCCGGCGTGGTGGTTTTCGCGAAGTAGTTAGTCGGGGGCAGGAGGGGCCGATTGAAATAGAGGTAAAATTTCGTTCTGAAGATGGCCGTCTGGTAACCTATTTCTTGCAAATTGGGTTGGAAAAGAATCGTCCTGTGGTTCTCAGGGAGATCTTTCGTTTTCGCCGCGGGCGCTATGGGGCTCCGTGGCGTGTTTTGGATTTCAGTAAAGGAATTGGCATGGCTGTGGCCGATATCGGCAATGAAGCCATCGCCTATGAAGATTTGGACAAATATCGAAATGACTTCACTTTGGCGGCACCCGATATTTTGGCTTTGAAAAGTCTTGGCCAATTGCCTAAATTTAACCTCGCTAACGAGTTCCGAGAACTTCTGGAAAGCTGGCACATATCCGACCTCCACATCCAGGGCACCCGTGACAAGCAGGAGGATGGCTTGTCCGAGCATTTGTCCCGTACGGGCGACAACCTCTACCAGGTGGCTCGCTATCTCTACGAAAATGAGCCGGAACGGTTCGAGTCCATCAAGCATAAGATGCTGGAACGCATTCCCGGCGTCACTTCCATCGCCGTCGAGCAGACTCTGGACGGCTACCTGTTGTTACGCTTTGGGGACGGGAGCTTCAAGGACCCTTTTCTGGCCAGGCATGTTTCAGACGGCACCTTGCGTATGTTCGCTTATCTGGTTTTGCTGCATGATCCTAAACCTGTGCCGCTTTTGGCTGTGGAAGAACCGGAAAATCAACTCTATCCCAAACTGATGCATCTGTTGGCTGAGGAATTCCGACTCTACGCGGTCAATGGCGGCCAGGTTTTTGTTTCCACCCATTCGCCGGATTTTCTGGACGCCGTGCGGCTGGAGGAAGTGTATTGGCTGGTCAAAAAATCTGGATACACCACCGTCCGCCGAGCCGCTGATGATGAACAACTGCGGACTTTTGTCGCTGAAGGTGACGTAATGGGCCACCTGTGGAATCTGGGGCTTTTTGAGGAGGCTGACCCGTCATGAACCGGAGGCTGGTTTTCCTGGTGGAGGGTCAGGCGGAAAAAGCCTGTCTCGACGCTCTATTGCCCCGCCTTTTGCCGGTCCACTGTGGTTACCGGATTTTGTCCTTTCGAGGCAAACAGGATTTAGAGAAATCTCTTACCCGCACCCTGCGGGCCTATCAACATCCCCAGGCCCGTTTTGTGATTCTACGCGATCAGGACGCTGGAGACTGTCGGCGGGTCAAAGCCCATTTGGTGGCGTTGGCCGCGGCTTCAGGCGACCAGCGGCCGGTAAAAATTCGGGTGGCCTGCCGGGCATTGGAGGGCTGGTATCTGGCTCAGTTGGCGGTGGTGGGTGAGGTGTTCGGTCTGAGAAACCTGGGTGGGGCGCAGGTTCGGGCCAAATTTCGTGATCCGGACCGCCTCCATCGCCCGGATGAGGAGTTGGCGGCGCTCACCCACGGACGCTACCAAAAAGTCAGCGGCTCCGCCCGGCTCGGCGCGGTGTTGAATCCGGCGGAAACGCGCTCCGCCAGTTTCGCCAATTTTGTGAAGGCCGTGAAGTATTTGGCGGAACTGCCGGAATAGCGGTTCGGGTATATTTTCTACGCCGCCTTGGCGGGGGAGGGCTACGGCGTTGGGAAGCCATCGCGTTCGGTCAGGCTGAGGAATCGTGTGTTTCCCTGATAGTGGTGGTCCGGCGGACATGGATTTCGGAAATGACGGCCCCGCTGATGGTCACCACGGCGATGCCCAGCCAGATGCCCAGGGTGCCCAGCCCCAGAGCCACGGCCAGGAGCCAGAAGACGGCGATGGGGGCCGCGATCTGGCGATACAGGCCGATCCAGATGGCGAACATGGGCCGCTTCAGGCCCTGAAGAAACGAGACGTTGATATACAATAGGACGTAGGCGAAAAAGGCGCAGGCGTCGAATTTGAGGAAAAAGGCCCCTTCGGCCCGCACCCCTTCGTCGCTCGTGAGAAAGCCCAACAGGAAATGGGCGCCGAAAAAGAGAATGAGCACGGCCGCCACCGAAACCCGGGCCCCCCAGCGAACGGCCAGCCTTCTGGTCTCCAGGGCCCGTTCGTAATGGCCGGCCCCGTCGTTTTGGGCGGTGAGCGGAAGAGTGGCCAGGGAGATGGCCAGGGCCGGCAGAAGCACCATCTGCTCCAGCCGCACGGCCACCCCGTAGGCGGCGATGGCCTCGGCCCCGAACCGGCCCACGAACCAGTTGATGATGTAAATGCCCAAACCCACGCTGGCCTGGTTCAGGGCCGGCGGCAGAACCTGCCCGCACAGTTCCTTTTGCAGCCGCCAGTCAGGCTTTAAGGCCGTCCAGAAATTTTTCCGAAAAAGGCAGGTCCGGCTCACCCTGTAGGCCAGGTACCCCAGCGATCCTATATGCACCAGGGCCGTGGCCAGGGCCAGACCGGCCACCCCCAGGGCCGGCAGGCCCAGGCCGCCGCCCACGAACCACCAGTCCAGAAAAAAGTTGACCCCCACGGCGGCCCCCAGGGAGTTGCGCATGCTGCGGCTGTCGCCCTGGGCGGTGAGAAAGGCGTTGGTCAGGGAATAGAGCAAAAAAACCGGCGAAAAGAAGAAGATGGTGTTCATGTAGGCCAGGCAGAGGTCCAGATACTCTCCTTCCGTGGCCCCCATGGAAAGAAAGGCCGGCCGGGTCAGGAAGGGGCCGGCGATCATCAGCAAAACCCCTAAAACCAAACCCAGAACTATTCCCTGCCCGGCCAGGCGGCGGGCCGCCTCCCGGTCGCCGGCGCCCAAAGCGCGGCTCACCAGGGCCGAGGCTCCGGTGGAGAGGCCGGCCCCGAACGTGAACAGGACGAAAAACAAAGGAAAAGACATCGACAGAGCGGCCAGGGCCAGGGTGGAGAGGCGGCCGGCGAACCAAGTGTCGGTGACGGTCAGAAGGGTTTGCAAAAACATGCCTGTGGCGGCGGGCACGGCAATTTGCCGCATCAGTTTCGGCAACGGGTCACGGGTCAGGTCCATATCGCCTCTGGGCGGGGCCGGAGCGGCCGGGCCGGGGTGATGCTTCGTGGACGGCCCTTAAGGGGCGTCGTCCACCATTATATCCGGCGGGAGCCCGGGGGCCAAGTTTTTTTATATGGCCCGAATCACTGAAAACAGCGCTCCCCGAAGAGGACGGCGGAGCGAAGCGACTGGTTGGGAGGGCCATGAGGTGGCGGCCGAGCAAAAATCGCACTTTTTGGCCGGCTGCGACCAGGCCCCGTTAAGCCGATAAAGCCATAATTAAAATTGCCCGCCAAAACGGACACCAAAACGGGCGCGGCTTTTCTCCAGACCGCATATGTGCTATAATTCCACAAGTTATTACTCCGGCAACAAAATAAGTCATACCCGTGATTTCGCCAAAGCCCGAAATCGCTGGACTGCCGCCGCCGAGAACCGACTTCGCCAACTGCCGGGTTAATAGTATAAAAAAGAAGGCTTAATTCTTCACCCTCATGGCGGGTGATAACTTTCAAAATTGACATATAAGCGTTTGTTGAAGATCATCGCGTCCACCTGGGGGGCGGCCAAGGGTTTCACATGAATATGCCTGATTTTTTACAACTGGCGGAAAGTCTGGACGAACCGATTGTCATTCTCGATGCGCAAGACGGCCGTCTGGTCTGGGAGTCGTCTCATTTCAAGAACCTGGTTTCGTCCTTCGGGCGGGAATGTAAATCCGAACTGGTCAGCGAAATCTGGCAACGCGGTCTGGTGGAACAGGCCGACGGGGCGACCGTCGGGAGGATCGTTTTGGATTTGACCTCATGGCGGGGTGAAGTCCTGGTGCGGCCTTGTGGCTGGGAGGAGGGGGCGGCCCTGGTGGCCGTCTTGAAGAATCCCCGCAATCTGCCTTTTTTTCAGGCTGAAACCCGGCGGCGGGAGGCCCTCAGGCAACTCAGCGGAGCCCCGGCCCTGACGGCCGGCAATTTTCATGACGCCTCAAAGCTCATCTCCGCCACGGCGGCGGAGACCCTGGGCGTCAGCCGGGTCGGCATCTGGCGCATCGATGAGGGCAATCGCCAACTGGTCAACGAAGTGACCTACGTCCGCCAGCCCGCCGGCCACATGGTGGCCGAGCCCTTCGGCCTGGAGGTGTATCCGGAATATATCCGGCTTCTGCACACCGAGCGCAACATCGTCATCCCCGACACGGCCACCGACACCATCCTGCCGGGCCTGTCCAACGATTACAATTTTCTGGGCATCAACGCCCTGTTGGACTGTCCGGTGCGCATCGGCGGCAAGCTGGCGGGGGCGGTCTGCATCGAGTCGGACGCGCCCCGCGATTGGACTCTGGAAGAACAGGCTTTCGGGGCCTCGGTGGCCGATTTCACGGTCATCGCCCTGGAGTCCAGCCGGGTGTATGAGAGCGAGCGGCGCATGGCCACCCTGATGTCCAACCTCCCCGGCACGGCCTTCAGGTGCTGCAGCGATTTTCCCACCTTCACCATGGAATACATGAGCGAAGGTTGCCTGGAGATGACCGGCTATCGTCCGGAAGACATTGTGGGCAACCATAAGCTCTGCTTCTTCGACATCGTCCACCCCGAGGATCTGCCCAAACTCAAGGCCGACAACGAGGTCACCCTGCTGATGGACCAGCCCCTGGACACCACGTTCCGCATCATTCACAAAAACGGCGAAGTCCGCTGGATCTGGGAACGCAGCCGGGTGGTGGAGGTTCGTCCGGACAGCCCCAGTTTCAGCATTGTCGAAGGCTTTTTCAGTGACGTCACTTTGGAGCGCCAGCGCGAGGCGGCCGAACACGCCAGCCGGGCCAAGAGCGAATTTCTGGCCAACATGAGCCACGAAATCCGCACCCCCATGAACGGGGTGCTGGGATTGACCTCCCTTCTGCTGGACACCCCCCTCAGCCCCGAGCAGCGCAAATACGCCACCACCATCCAGCGCAGCGCCGAGGCCCTGCTGTGCGTCATCGACGACATTCTGGACTTTTCCAAGGTCGAATCAGGCAAGCTCGCCCTCGAAAACATCGACTTCTCCCTCAAAGACATGTTGGACGACATCACCGACATGTTCATGCCGGCCATCCGCGACAAGGGGCTGGAGTTCAGCCGCCACATCCCCTCCGATTTTCTGGAGGACGTTCGCGGCGACCACGGGCGGCTTCGACAGGTGCTGGTCAACCTCTTGTCCAACGCCATCAAGTTCACGTCCGCCGGACGGATCGATTTCTTTTGTGAATCGGATTACAAAAACGTCGGCGGCCGCGAGCGGCCCTATTTGAGCTTCCGGATTCAAGACACCGGCGTGGGCATCTCCCCCGAGCGGCAGGCCTTCATATTCGACCCTTTCATTCAGGCCGATACCTCCACCACCCGACAGTACGGCGGCACCGGCCTGGGTCTCTCCATCAGCCAGCAGTTGGTCAAGCTGATGGACGGCGAGATCGGGGTGGAGAGTGTCCTCGGTCAGGGGTCGGTTTTTTGGTTCCACGTCATTCTGGAGCCGTCCCTGACGCCCGGACGGGGGCCCCGGTCGGCCCAGGCGTTGCGTGATCTGGGCGCTTCATGGGAAACCGCCGGCAGCCAGTATATTCTTCTGGCCGAGGATTCGCCGGTTAACCAGATGGTGGCCAAGGGCATTCTGGAAAAAATGGGTCACCGGGTGGATGTGGTGGAAAACGGCCTTCAGGCCATTGCCGCCCTGAAGGCCAATGACTATGATTTCGTGTTCATGGATTGCCAGATGCCGGAGATGGACGGATACCGGGCCACCGGGGTGCTGCGCGACCCCGTCACCGGGGTTTTGAATCCCCAAATCCCCGTCATCGCCATGACCGCCCACGCCATGGCCGGCGACCGGGACAAATGCCTGGCGGCCGGTATGAACGATTACATCGCCAAGCCCTTTAAGCTGAACGAACTGCGCGCGGCCATCAGGCGCTGGTGCCGGCCTAAGGTCTCGGTGGACGGCGAGATGCTCTGACCGGCCGGCGGGACGGCCGCCATACCGGGCGGCTCAAGGCCAGTTGGCGGGCGCTCGGTAAAAAGCCTCGATGAGCGCTGGTGGCTCGCTGAGGGCGTTCCTTAAAAATATGCGGATATTGCGGCTATAACCCCGGTCTTGGCACCGGGGTTGTTTTTATGGTATAGTATTCAGATTCTTGGTATGATGTTCATCCCGGATGGAGTCAGATGAGGTTCCCTATGTCGGTCGATACTGTGAAATCGCCCTGGCGGCTTTGGGCCGGGTTGGTCGTTCTTTGCCTGGCCCTGACCGCCTGCGACAAGGGACCCTTCGCCCCCGAAGCCCGAATGCAAGCCGCGAGCCGTGATCAGTACCTGAAGCTTTTGCGGGAATATCTGGTGACTGACGGCGCTTTCGAGTGGAACACCCTTTCTTCGGCTCTCATCGTGCGGGCCCTGCCGTATGCCGCGGCGATCAGTCAGGCGGCTGACCGCCGATTCACGGGCGACCCCACTTTCGAACGGGAAGTCGGAACCTGGGACCGTCCGGCCAAACGGTCCTCAGGGCCTCCGGTGGTGGTCCTTTTAGGGCTCTTCTCGCAGGATATAACCGCCGATGACCTGATCAAGCTGGGCCGGTTCCGCCCGGCTCTCGTCACCTCCGACGGCCGCGTTCTGGCCCCGATGGAACTTAAGCGCTATGGCCGGGACGCGGTTTTCATCCGTGACCATTTCCCGGTCTTCAACCCCTGGGAGGAAGTCTACCTGGTGCGATTCGATGTGCCGGCCCATGGGCGTCCGGGCTGGCTTGAGTTCCGGCTGGAATGGCCGGGTGGAGCGCAGACCCTGTTTTTGAATGAATATTGACCATATTTTTGAAGACTTATGGTGACGCCGGCCGTTGGTGACCAGCGGACCGGCGTTGCCTTCGCTTGAAAACCGTTGACCGTTGTGTGTGTATGAATAAACCCTCGCTGTTCTCCTTGTTTGTGATGATCCTGACGATGATCGGCCTCGGCCTCGGCCGGGCTTGGGCCGCGCCCGGTGACATGCTGCCGGACGCCGTCATCGACCCCGGGGACCAGCCGGGGCATATCCTGGTGGTGGATAAAGTCGAACAGTTCCTCTATCTTTACCGTCATGACGGGAAAGGGGGGATCACCCTGGAGAAGGTCATGTCCTGCTCCACGGGGGAAAATTTAGGCGACAAAATGGTGGAGGGCGACAAAAAAACCCCGAACGGGTTTTATATTTTCAACCAAAAGCTCCTGCCTCGGGAACTGTCCCCAATTTACGGCACTCTGGCCTATCCCACCGACTATCCGAACTTTTGGGATAAGAAACAGGGGCGGGGCGGATACGGTATCTGGGCCCACGGCATCAATAAGCCACTGGTGGATTACGACTCCAACGGCTGCGTCGAACTGGAAAACGCCGACATCGCCAAAATGGAGGAAATTATCCGCCTGAACGACACGCCCATGGTTATTTACGAGACCCTGAATCTGGCGCCGGTGGAGGACCTGCGGCGGGAGGCCGAAACCGTGCGCGAATTCATCGAGAGTTGGCGCCGGGCCTGGGCTGAAAAGGACCACCAGGCCTACCGGAGCAAATACGCCCCCGATTTCGTCAATTCCGATGGCCGTTCCTTCGAAGGCTGGATGACCCACAAGGCCAACGTCAGCCGGGGGTACCAGGCGATCAGCGTGGAGGTCAAAGATCTGAAAATTTACCGCCACCGGGACGTGGTGGTGGCCGTCTTTGAGCAGGACTACCGGGGCGACCGGCGCTTCACCTCCGTGGGGCTCAAGCGCCTCTATCTGCGCCAAACGCCCGAAGGCTATAAAATCGTGGGAGAGGATTTCCGGAACCTGCCGGAGCCGGGCACCGATAAATGGCTGACGGCCGAGGAAAAACGCCGCGCTTTGGAAACGCCGCCTTTGACCGTGGCCCAGGTGAAGGCCGAGGCTGAGGGCGCTCGGGCGGCCACCGAGGCCAAGGCCGCCGCCGCTTCCGGTTCCGACCTGGTCACGGTGCCGGCCGAGGATGCGCCCAAGGCGCCGGCCGCCGCCGCCGGTGAAGCCCAGGTGGAGGAGGCGGGAATTGGTGAACCCCCGGCCGGGGCCTTGGCCGCTGAGGCCCGCGCCCGGGCCGAAGCCGAGGCCGACGCCCGGGCCGCCGCCGAAGCGGCCGCCCGGGCGAAGGCCCGCGCCCAGGCGGCGGCCCGGACCAAAGCGGAGGCCGAGGCCCAGGCCAAAACCGAGGCCGACGTCCAGGCGGAGGCGGCGGCCCGGGCCAAAGCGGAAGCCGACGCCCGCGCCCGGGCCAAAGCGGCCGAAGCCAAGCGATTCATTGACCTGGTGGAACAGTGGGCCGCCGCCTGGAGCCGGCGGGAGGCGGAGACGTTTTTCAGCTTTTATCACCCGGATTTCCATTATCAGGCCAAAAACCTTGATTTGAACGGTTTTAAGCAATACCGCGCCGAACTTATGGCCGAGGCTGAAACCATCAGGGTCAGGGTCTCCAATTTTGAAATCAAACGGGATGGCGACCAGGTGCGGGTGGCTTTCCGCCAGGACTATCGCTCGGACCGGGTGCGGGACCTGGGCCGCAAGACCCTGGTTTTGAAAAACACGGCCGGAGGCTGGAAGATCGTGGCCGAAACCTGGCGGGGTTTTTAACCCATGGCGCAGGCCCACCCAAAAAAGGTCTCCAAAGGCCGTTGGAACATCCTGGTCATGCGGTCCCAAGGTCTGGTCACCAATCTGTCGGTCTCGCCGGTTTTTCTTCTGTTTGTGTTTTTGTTCGCTCTGGCGTTCACCGCCGTTTCCATTGTCGTCATGCACCGATATTTTGATCTTTATTGGGAGCACGGCGAACTGGCGGCCGCCCATCAGGAGGCCGTCGACGAACTGGCCCGGCTGCGGAATCTCTATACCTACCAGTCCACGGTGGCCAGTCAATACGCCCACCTGCTGAACGCCGGGGGGACGGAAGAGGGCGCGGCGGGGGACTCCGCCGCCGCTTCGCCGCCGCCGGCGGAGACCGTGGCCGCGCCGCTGACGGAGGCCGCGCCTCTGGACGGCGAAACCGGGGGCGCCTTCTCTCCCGGCCAAGAGGAACCCGAGGTGGAGGAGGGCCCCTTGGATTCCTGGGGCGCCTTGTTCCCCGACCCCGACCCGCGGGCGAGCCTGAACGTGGAAAAGTTTGAAGTCAAGGGCCGCGCTTTCCGTTTCCACCTCACCAATGAGATCCCCGGCACCCAGGCTCAGGGGCACTTGTTGATTCTCTTCGCGGTGGAAGCCGACGGGCGGACTTTTCTGATCCCCTATCCGGAATTCAATTTCCGGACCGGCGCGGTTGATTTCACCCTGGGCCCGACATATAACATCCGTTCCTCCAAGCCCGTCAGCGGGCAATTGGATATGCCGCCCGGCGGCCGGATCCGGGAGATGATGGTGTTGGCCCAGTCCCGGGAGGGGTGGCTGGTGATGAAGAAGAAAATCGCCCCCCAGCCGTGAGGCCTCGGCGATTTCGAGTTGACGGGAGAGTGGCGCGTTTCATGATTTTTGGAAAGAACATGGCCGGATTTCTGGTGATGGTGACGGGGCTTTTCTGGGCCGCCGCGGCCTGGGCCGCGCCCGGGGGGGAGGCCGTCCAGCGGGACCGTCAGCACCTGGTTTTCTGGGCCGGCACGCCCCAGGAGCTGGAGGTCTATAAAATCTCCGGCCGCCTGGAAGGTCCCACCATCATGATCATGGGCGGCATCCAGGGTGATGAACCGGGCGGCTTCATGAGCGCGGATCTCTATGCCGACCTGGCCTTGAAGCGCGGGAACCTCATTGTCGTGCCCCGGGCCAATTTCCGTTCCATCATCCAATCCCATCGCGGCCCCAACGGCGACATGAACCGCAAGTTCGAAGGCGACCTGACGAGCGACCCGGACCAGAACACCGTGGAGATCCTGAAAGATCTGATGGCCGAGAGCGACCTGCTCCTGAACCTCCATGACGGTTCGGGCTATTACCGCCCCACCTGGGAAAGCGATCTGGCCAATCCCAACCGGTATGGCCAGTGCGTCATCGCCGACACCGATCTCTACACCCACCCGGCCACCGGCCGGGTCATCCCCTTGGAAAAATACGCCAGGGAGGTGGTGGAGCGGGTCAATCGGGAGATCGACAACCCTCTCTACCATTTCCATTTTTTCAACACCCACACCGGGGCGCCGGACAGCAAGTACAAAGAGCAACGCAAGAGCGCCACCTATTACGCCTTGACCCAACTGGGCATTCCGGCCTTCGGGGTGGAGACCTCCAAGCAGTTGCCTAACCTGGAGATGAAGATTTTTCAGCACAACCTGGCGGTCAACGCCTTTTTGGATATTTTCGGGGTGGAGGTGGAACAGCCCCGCATCAACCTCGCCCCCCCCGTTTTGGGCTATGTGGTGATCTCGGTCAACGACGCGCTGCCGGTGGCCGTGGCCGACGGCCAGACCCTGGAAGTGGCCAGGGGGGACACCATCGAGGTGGTCCACGTGGGGGCCAACTACGACCGGGGATTGGCCGCGGACGTGCTGGGCCTGGGCGGATTCAACGACATCAGGCGGCCGCTTTTCATCGACAAGCCCACCGCCATCATCGTCCAGAAGGACCACACCAAGATCGGCCGCCTCAACCGCGGCCTGTTGCCCGAGGATCAGGCCGGAGCCGGGCCGCGTCTGATGGGGCCGGCCCGGCTTCGCCCGCCGAGGGCCGGCACTCCGGTTTCCCCTGAAGCCATGGCCCGGGCCCGGACCGGCGGGGCCAAGGCCGACGAATACGCCGCCTCGGAGGGGGGGGGCGCTTCCACCCTGACCGGCATGTTGACCTGGCCCCCGGACAGCGCCGGTGAGGGAGAGCCCGGGCCGGCCCCGGAGGCGGCGGCGGCCCCGGCCACGCCCGCGGAGGCCGCTTCCGGGCCCGCGGAGGCCGTTTCCGGCCCCGGCCGGGTGATTGGCTTCACCATCGAGGTGGATGGCGAGACCAGGGAGGTGGGCCCCGGCGAGGAACTGTCGATCCTGGCCGGTTCCCTGGTCAAAATGGTGGATCTCCGCAGCGACGGCCCCCTGCCGCCAGGTGTGGTCATGAACCTCAGGGGGTTCGTACCCAAATCGAAGCAATATCAAAACAACGGCGAGGATCGCGGTTTCACCGCCGACACCGGCCGGGATATGATGGCCGCTTTTTCGGTCAGGCAGCGGGGCGAGGTGTATGAACTGAACGCCGAACAGGGCAAGACCGTCCTGGCCGGCTGTTCGATAAAGCTGATCCAGCCCAAGCTGGCCTCGGTCACGTTTGCCATCGAAGGCCGGAGCCATACCTTGAAACTGGGGGGGCGCCAGGGTATCCCCGCCGGAACGGAGGTGACCGTCACCGAAGTGACGCTGGCCGACGGGCAAACCCTCACCAAGCCCCGCTTCACCCTCGGCGGCCGCGCGTTCCCGAGCGAACTGCCGCAAACCCTGACCATGCCCAAGTTCGCCGCCAATCTGGCTGTTTTCAACGGAGAGGCCCTGGCGGGCAAAGTCATGTGGTTCCCTCGATGAAGGCGGCGGTCCTGACCCTGGG
>JAVBTP010000304.1:0-5889 GCA_031556115.1 Candidatus Adiutricaceae bacterium | reverse complement strand
CTCCCCGGTGTCCCTGAGAATGCGCCGGGCGGCCTGGTTGAAGTGGAGGGGGCGCCCGTCGGTGCCCAGGATGACCACGCCGGTGGAGACGTTTTTCAAAACGGTCTCCAGGAAGCTTCGGCGGCTGTCGAGTTCGACATACATTTGTTTGAGGTCGCGGGTCATGTGGTTGAAGGAGTTGACCAACTCGGCGAATTCGCCGCTCCGCCCCTGGGGGATGAGGGAAAAGTCCCAGTCGCCGGCGGCCACTTTTTTGGTGCCCTCCACCAGGTCCAGAACCGGGCGGGTGAGGGAGCGGGCCAAATGGGAACCTATCCAGACGGATATGAGGACGGCCAGCATGGCCATGGCCGTCAAGGCGGTCAACTGGGTGACCCGGAACGGCCGCTGGACGATCAGGGCGTCCCGATAGCCCATCAGGGCGTGGCGCACGTCCTCCATTTGCGAGCGGATGGGGGCCATGGTCAGGTGGCCGACGGCCAGATAGCCGCCGGGTTCGGTGGACCGGTCGGGATTGGCGGAGGGCGTGGGCCAGACCAGCCGGGTCAGTTCGCCGAATTCCGTTTCCACGGTGCTGGTCCAGGGCCGGCCCAGACCTCGCTGGTTGACGAACCATTCGTGATAGATGGGAGGCAGGGCCTCATCCCCGGCCCGGATCCTCAGCGCCCCTTTGGGGTCATAGACTTCCACGGTGGTCAGGTGGAAACGCCGGCGGCTCCGTTCCAGAAAATCCTTCAGATCCCTGGCTTTGACCGTGGCGGGCAAAAGGCTGTAGTCGTCAAAGATATCGCCCCCATAACTGACCAGGAGGCGGGTATCCATGGCCAGGGTGGCTTCGGTCAGTTCGATGGAATCTTTCAGGGCCTCCTCGATCTGGGGGCTGAACCACAGGTCGTGTCCCCGGACCAACTGCCGATAGGAATAATAAAATATCAGGAGCGTCGGCAGGAGCGACAGGCAGATGAAAGCCACCACCATCTTGGTCTGGAGCGAGCTGTACTCTTGTTTTTCGAAAAAAAGGCGATACAGGTGGCGGAGGATCAAGAGGATCAGAAAAGTGGTCAGGAGAACCGAGACGTTGATGGAGACCAGGGCCACGATACCCTGGCTCTCGGAGAGGCCGGGGCCGAGATCAATGACCTCGCGTTGCACCAGGGTCAGGATCAGGAGGGCCACGCCCACCACGATGATGGCCCCGCGTTCCAGCCGGACCTTGCGTTGGCGCTGTTTTGGGGATAATTCGCTCGAACTCCCATACCCTGGACGGGAGGAGGGCGGTTCAGTCTGTTTCCGGTCCCGGTCATTGGGCGGCAAGGGGCGGACTCCTGGGGCGCGCGGCGTGCGGTTCCCCATGGGTGGAGGAACCGTTATATCTTACCATGGCCTCGGCCGGTTTGGAAGGCTTTACGTTTTTTCATTTGCTGAAAAACGGCGACTTTGTGTATAATACACAATTCGCCGAAACTTCGGCCACCGGCCGCCGGTCATGAAGGCCGGCTTCAAATTATTCGCGATCAGATCGCTTGGAGCGCCTCACCGATGCCTGAAAGAATGAAACGACACGGCAGTGATCCCTTTCCCATCAACGCTCTGGGCGCCGGTGAGTCCTGGCGCATGTTCTCCATAATGTCCGAATTCGTGCGGGGTTTTACGGCCATGAGCGAAGCCGGCCCCTGCGTGAGCATTTTCGGCTCGGCCCGCTCCGAACCTGAGTCTCCGGAGTGCAAAATGGCCGAAGAACTGGCCCGGCGTCTGGCCCAGAGCGGTTTCGGGGTCATTTCGGGCGGCGGCGGCGGGGTCATGGCCGCGGCCAACAAAGGGGCCACCGAGGCCGGGGGCTTGTCCATCGGCTTGAACATCGAACTGCCCCATGAACAGATTCCCAACCCCTACGCCAACCTCCAGTTGGATTTTCACTATTTTTTTATCCGCAAGGTGGTTTTTGTCAAATACAGCCAGGCGTATGTCATTCTTCCTGGCGGCTTCGGAACCATGGACGAGTTGTTCGAAGCCCTGACCCTGATCCAGACCAAGCGCATTCGCCACTTCCCCACCTTCCTTTTGGGTTCGGAATACTGGTCCGGGCTGGTGCACTGGATGAAGACCAAGATGATCGACCACAAATATATCACTCCGGACGATCTGGACTATTTCACGGTTCTGGACAGCCCCGAGGAAGTGGTCCGGGCCATCAAAAAGACCATTGTCTTGCGGTGACGACCTTGGCATTCACTTTGCTTGTAAAGCGGGATTATGGTTTCGAATGCCACGGAAGGTAAGGAGCGCGCGATGACCCTCTCATATAAACACCCCCTGGCCGGACTGGTCATGGTCCTTTGGGCCGCCGTCTTTCTGCCCGGCTGCGTCGGTATCACGACCGTGGGTGACCGGAGTTCGCCAGCTCCGTCCGTCAATCGGGTGGACTTGTCGGCCAGTCCCGAACCCTGGCGGGGGCCGGCGGGCAAGTTGGCCCAGCGCGGGTTTACCCAGGAACAACTGGAGGCCGTCTTCAAGTCGCCGAATCTCCAATACAGCAGCAAACCCATGGGAGACAAGCTGAAGGAGCTGTACGGCATTTATTTCCGCTCCGACCTGACCAAGGCCATTCAGGAAAATTTGTACCAGTTGGGCTATGACGTCCGTATCGACGGGCAGAACGGTTCGGGCACGCGGGAGGCGGTGGGAAAATTCCAGCGGGACGCCGGCCTCACGGTCACCGGTGAAGTCTCCCAGGCCACCTTGGACGCCACCCGCCGGACCATGAAGGGCCGGACCCTCAGAGCTTTGTCCTCCTACACGCCGCCTCCGGCTCCCCAGCCATCCCGCGCGGCCACCTATCCCCAGTTCACCAGGCCCGACGCCCTGGCCAGGATCGCGGCCAATTACCGCGCCGACCGGGAAATGTTCCAACGTCTGGGCCGCAAGTATCAGGTGCCGGGCGAGGTGGTGGCGGCCATCATGTGGGTGGAGACCGGTTATGGTCAGTATTTCGGTAAACAGAAGGCGGCCGGCATGCTGGCCTCCATGGCCGCCGCGGCGTCGGATTTCAGCCTGGTGGCCCCGGCCGTGGCCGATCTGCCCCAGGACCGGGAATCCATGGCCTTCATGCGGGAGACGGCGGTGAAAAGGGGCGACTGGGCCTTGAACGAACTGGCCGCCCTGATGACCTACGCCTTGGCCAACGGCCACGACCCCACAACCTTTCCCGGCTCCGTTTACGGGGCCGTGGGCTGGGGCCAGTTCATGCCTTCCAATATTTTGAAGTTCGGCGTGAGCGCCAAGGGGAGCGGCCGGGTGGATATTTTCAACAAAGAGGACGCCGCCTTCAGCATCGGCAACTACCTCAAGGGCCACGGCTGGCGCGGCGAAAAGGTCAATTCCATGGCCGAGGACGAGCGGCGGGAAGTCATCATGAAATATAACAAGAGCGGCGTTTATGTCAACACCGTTCTCTATGTGGCCGACTATCTGGCCAGGCAATAAGCGACGGGAAACTTCATGGAACCACTGCCGGTCATCGATTTTCACACCCACTGCCTTCTTTCCGACGGGGTCCTGTGCCCGGCGGAACTGACCCGTCGGGTCGAGGTGGGGGGCTACACCGTCCTGGGGCTGGCCGATCACGCCGATCCGGGGACCTTATCGGGCATTGTCGAGCGGGCCCGGGCCTCGGCCTTGGCCCTCAACGGGCACCAGGGGGTGACCGTTCTTCCGGGGGTGGAGATCACCCACGTGCCTCCGGCCCTGATCGGCGATCTGGTGAAAAAGGCCCGGGATTTGGGCGCCAGCCACGTGGTGGTCCACGGGGAGAGTCTGGTGGAGCCGGTGGCGCCGGGCACCAATCTGGCCGCCATCTTGGCCGGCGCCGACATTTTGGCCCATCCGGGCCTCCTCACCGGGGAGGAGGCGGCCCTGGCCGCGGAGCGGGGCGTTTTTTTGGAGTTGAGCGCCCGTAAAGGCCATGGTTTGGCCAACGGCCTCACCGTTAATCTGGCCCGTCGATACGGGGCCAAGCTTTTGGTCAATTCCGACGGCCACGCGCCGGGCGATTACCTGACCCCCGCTTTTCAACGGGCCGTGGCCTTGGGGGCCGGCTTGACCCACGACGAGTATCTGGCCATGATGGCCGACGCCGCCCGTCTGGCCGGGATTTTTGAGGCACGCCTTGCTGGTTGAGGAAACCACGGCGGACGGCCAGGTCGGGCCGCGGCCGGCGGGCCGGGAGCGTTTTTTTCTGGACTGGCCGGCCTGGCTGGCCCGGTTATTGAATCTGTCGTCCAAGCTGGTCCGAGTGCGGTATATTCGGTTTCCCGATTTGATACATGGGGGGCCGACCATTTTTGTCCACTGGCATTGCGAAGACCTGTCCATGTTGCCTCATTTCGGGCGCTATCATCCGCGAATCTTGGTCAGTCAGTCGCGGGACGGGGCCATCCTCAGCCGGGCCGTGTCCGTTCTGGGCTTTGATACCAGCCGGGGCTCCTCTTCCCGCGGCGGGGCGGGGGGGCTTCTGGCCCTCAAGCGAAGCCTTAAAGCCGGCCAAAACGTCATCTTTGCCGCTGACGGTCCCCGCGGGCCGCGGCATGTGGCCAAGCCGGGGCCGGTCTATCTGGCCGCCAAAACCGGGTGTCCCATTTGCGTCGCCGGCACGGCCTCAAGTTTCAGTTATGTGGCGCGAGGCACCTGGAGCAAGACGCGTCTGCCTTTGCCCGGCTCCAAAACGGTCATCGCTTTCAGCCCGTCCATATATCTGCCCCCGGAGGCCGCCCGCTGGCCGTCCCATGTCCAGAGCCGGTTCCTGGGCGCGGCCATCAGTGACGCGGTGCGGGAGGCGGAGGTGGAGTTGGCGCGCTGGCGGGGCGGTGGATCATAATACCGTCTTGAAATTCTTGCCAATTTAGTGTATGGTATAAAAAAAAGGTGAGGGGCCGCATGAATAAATCGCAACTGGTTGAAAAATTGGCGGAAGATGCTTTGTTGTCTTTCAAGCAGTCTGAACAGGTGGTGAACCTCTTTTTTGATTCCATCACCGAAGGGCTGATCAGGGAAGGCCGGGCCGAATTGCGCGGGTTGGGTTCCTTTAAAGTCAAGGAATACGCCGGGTATGTGGGCCGTAATCCCAAAAGCGGGGAGCCCATCGAGGTTCCGCCGAAAAAGCTGCCTTTTTTTAAGGTGGGCCGCGAGTTGAAGGCCATGGTCGATTTCGAGGAGTGATCGGCGGCTCGATGGTCGGCTGGACCGAATTCCGCCAAAAACCTCAAGTTCTGCTTCTTTCTGGCCGATACGGAGGATATGAGGCCTCGTATCCGGCGTGATCGGCCGGGTTCCTGGCCAGGGAGGCGCGGGGATTTTCCGGCGCCGATTAAACCAAGGAGGGAGCAGCCATGAACACCTTAAACGCGGCCAACAGTATCCCGGGGGATCTGATGCAGACGCTCTTTAACGGGCAGAAGGCCGTCACCGATCTGGCGATGAAGCAGGTGGCCGTCGGCCTGGAGGCCCAGGTCGCCTTGCAGCAACAGCAAACCGCCATGCAGGCGGTGGCCATGATGACCGGCATCGGCACCAAGGTTGATACGGTGGTGTAGATGAAGACCGGCCGGCTTTAATCCCGGCCCACAACCTCCGGCGGCGGCCGTCTTTTGATGAATGCCGCCGGAATCCGATTCAGAAAGCGACCACGCGTAATGGACCTGAATATGGAGATGATCCGGGCAATGGCGGCCATGAGCTGGTAGCCAAAGAATATGACAGGAGGGGAGAACCCTCCTTTTTTTTGCTGTGGTATCATGGTTCGGGCGGCTCGTCGCTCTCAACCGTAATAACAGTAAAATCAAGTGTTATCTTGTCAGATATTTTTCCATAATAAGGAGCGACACATCATGAAGC
>JAVBTP010000119.1:0-6824 GCA_031556115.1 Candidatus Adiutricaceae bacterium | reverse complement strand
TCCAGCGGCGGTGGCCCCACATCCACTGGTCCGGAAAGCGCTGGATGAATTCCCCCAGCCAGTCGTTGAGCTGGCGCGCGTCGGCCAAAACCGCCTCTTCCTCAGGCAGGTCGGGACGCGGCGGCAGAGCCGGGCGGCACTCCATAATATGGCGCCGCCCTTCCCGCCGAAAAAGCACCATGACGATGGACGCGCCGGCGCGCCGGGCCAGGTGGATGGGCCCCAGGTTGAAAGTGGCCGGGTGGCCCAAAAACGGCAGGCTGACATCTTTATATTCAACGATGGTCGCCTGATCGATCAGGGTACCCAGCACCCCCCCTTTTTTCAAAGTGGCCAGCATTTCTCTGGCCCCGCCTTTTTTGGAGATGAACGCGCCGCCCTCCCTGGTCCGGACTTTCCTCATCAGGGCCTCGACCCAGGGGCGGCCGGTTTCCCGGCCGACGACATTGAGGGTCAGGCCGCCGAGAAATGTGACGTAAGGGGACATGAGTTCCCAATTGCCCGCATGTCCGGTGACCAGGACCAGACCGCGCCCGGTGCGCCGGGCCTCGGCCACGGCCGCCTCGAAATGTTCCCGCCCGACGTCAAACCGGCAGTCCCCGACAAACGCCTTGAATCCGCGATGGTAATAGCGGAACATCTCGCACACCACCCGCCCCAGGTTGGCGAAACACTCCTGGGCCACGGCCGGGGCGTCCAGATCCGCGGGGAGCGAACCATGGCCCTTGATCATTTCGATATTGCCCACCGCCACCCGCCGCCGCTGGGGCAACGTATGGAAAAACAGCCGCCCGCCGGCGGCCCCCAAGGCCAGAACCCAATCCACCGGCAGCCAGGCCAGAGGCCAGGTGGCCAGCCCGACCAGAGCCAAAATCAGCTTTACCGACAGCGTTTCCCCAGAATTCCGATCCTGATCCGCCAAAACACTCGCTCCCAACTTCCGTCGCCGGGCGACGGCTTCGATGCCCATTCAATCTTTCAGGCTTTACGTACCGACAGTTACAGACCAAACACTCTTCAAACGGCGAAAACCATTACCCCTTAATTTCTTCCCGGGGTTGTCGGTAAAAAACCCCGGAGCGCGGCGGACCGGCGGACCGCGTCAGGCGGCGCTTGCCGCCGGCCGCCCGTGAAAACTCCGGATCGGCCGGCGGGTTGAACTCCACCGCCAGCGGCAGGGAAAAACCCTCCGCCCCCAGCCAGTTCCACAGGGTTTCAGCCACCAGCCGTCCCGCGCCCGAAGGAATTTCGGCGGTGGTGGTCACCAGCACGGCCAGGCAGTCGGGAGCCCCCAAATGGAGGCGCAGACCGAAATCGCGCACAAAGGGCAACGTCAGGAGCGGAGCCTCGAAATCCCCCACCCGGACCGCCCGGCCGCCGGGCAGGGCCAGACGGTCGGCCAGGCGGCCCAACACTTTCAGGCGGGGCAGAACCGAGCCGCAGCCGCACGGCTCCGGTACGATCAGGCCTTCGTCGCCGGTGCGATACCGCAGCAGCGGGAAGCCCCGGCGGGTCAAGGGGGTGACGGTGATCTCCCCGGCCCGGCCCGGCCGCAAAGCCGCACCGGTTTCCGGGTCGACGATCTCCACCCACAGGTCGTCCCGGAGGTGGGGCCACCGGCGCTGGCCGCACTCCACCGCCCCGCCCGAACCGGTCTCGGTCAATCCGTAATGGCGAAACACCAGGGCGCCGTTGAAGTTCTTTTCCAACTCGGCCACCAACCGGTCGTCGGCCACGTCGCCGCTCAATAGCAAGGTCTTCAAGGTCCGGCCCAGGAGCCGGGCCTTTGCGTGGCGCGACAGGGCCAGCATCTGCGGCGGCACGCCCACCAGGCAGGTCGGCGCCCAATCGCTCAATTCCGTCAGCCAGCGTTCCTCATCCTCCGGCGGCACAAAGCCGTGGGCCAGAAACGGTATGCTCCAGCGGGCCAGGGCCCGGCCCAGAAGATCACCCACATTGCCAGGCCGGGACGGGCTCATGGCCAGGGCCACCCGGTCCACGCCCGGCGCCACCAGAAAGCGCATGCCGTATTCGAAAAAGGCCACGGTTTCTTCCAGGTCGTCAGCTGTGGACCCGATGCGCTTGACCGGGCCGCTGGTGCCGGAGGTGGGCACCGAAACCAGACCCTCCACCTCGCTCTGACCGACGGCCCAAAAAGCCTCGGAATCGGCGGCCACGTCATCGGGAGCGGTGAACGGGAGCTCGGCCAGGCCGCGGGAAATTTCTTCCCGGAATTTTTCCGTGGCCGCGCCCGCCACCGTGGCCCGCGCCGAACCGAGCCGGCCGAGGGAGCGCGGGGAACAGTCCTCAGCCTCGGCCAGTCTTTGCCAATCACGGATTAAGCGGGAAACCACCTTCGGATCCAGGCGGCGGGCATACCACGGCGAACGCCCGGCGGCCCAGGCCAGGGTTTCGGCCAGCCGGCCGCACTGCCAGCGCGGCAGGGTCCAAAGCGGATCGCCCGAGGGCGCGTCGGGGCGCCGCCGAAAACGCGCGTCCAGCCATGGTCGATGACTGGCCGGATTCATCGACGGTACAGAGGCCGGCCTTCGGCCGAAGTGAGGTTGCAGGCGCAAAAGGGGATCATGCGGTTCGGCGGCCGGAAGACGTGGACGCAGCAGCCCCGCAGCCGCTCCAGGTCGACGGTCCAGGCGTCCTGAAAGGCCATGCAGGTGACGCTGAACGTTTCCCGCCGGGCTTTTTCCAAAAATTCGTCGAGGGCGTCGAGGGTTCGGGCCGGCTGGCCGGCCATGGGAATCAAAGGCTTGGGCGTGGGTTTGGGCCCTCGCCAACTGCGCAGGGTGATGTCCACCGAGCGGCCGGTGGCGGCCGCCGTCTCCTCCGGCGAGGACGGGACGGTGGTGGTCTTGCGGCAACAATCGCCGCCACCGGACCGGGCGGGAATCAGCCGTCCCGAATCGTCGCGGCGATAGCGCAAATGGAAGGAGCAGCGCTCGTGTTCGCAACTGGGGGGAAAGGCGTCCTCGGGCCGCACCAGGCCGCCGGTCTGTTCGGCCAGGCGGGTCAGCACCTCCGGCAGGGTCAGACGGCGGCCGGATCCGGGCAGGGAATTGCGGCCGGCCGCGGCCATGGGCTGGATATGCACCCCCCGCACCGTGGGCCCCAGGCTGACGGCCAGCCGCACCAGGGCGCCCAGTTCCCCGTCATTGACCCCGGCCGCCACGGTGGGCACCAGCACCACCGCAAGGCCGGCCCGGCCGCAGGCCTCGATGGCGGCCATCTTGGGCCCCAGCAGTTTGCGGCCCCTGATTATTTCAAACGTCCGGTCGCTGACCCCGTCGAACTGCAAAAAGACCCACGACAGGCCGGCCCCGGCCAGGCGTTCGGCCAGGCCGGGGTCTTCAGCCAGCCGCAAACCGTTGGTGTTCAACTGCACCCCCGGGAAGAGCCGGGCGCCCTCGGCCACCACCTCCACCACGTCCGGGTGGAGAGTGGGTTCCCCCCCGGAAACCTGCAGCACCACCTCCCCGGCCTGTTCGCGAATCCAGCGCACATCTTCGGTCAGGCGGGATAAGGGAGCGTCCGCCCCCCGGCCGGAATCGGCGAAGCAGACCGGGCAGCCGAGGTTGCAGCGATCGGTGATTTCCAACAGAACCGTGCAGGGATGCTGGCCGTGCCCGGGGCAGAGCCCGCAGTCGTGGGGGCAGCCCCGGCCGGCCGAGGTGTGGCGCGGCACGCCGGCGGCCGGTTCTTTCGGCCGCCGCCAGCTTTCGAAATCCGGCGTCCCCCGCCAGATGGCCTCTTCGAACGGACCATGCTCCGGACAGACGCGGGCCATCAGCACTTCCTCGCCCCGCCGCCGGATCTCGGCCGGCAGCGCCGTCAAACAGACCGGGCAAAGGCTTTCCGCGGCTGAGATGAACCGCCCCTCGCTCACGGGCCGATCAGCGGATCGCGAACCCGCCCGGCCGCCGCTCTCGGCGGCTGAAATACATTCCCGCGTCATGGCAGGTCGCGCCCCACCGTGGGGTCGATGCGGTTGTCCCGCAAAATCTCCAGGGCCTTGACCCAGGTGGCGGCCACCAGGTCGCCGCAGCCCACCTCGGGGTTCATCCGGTCGCCCTGACAGACCTGGCCGTGGGCCTCGAAAATATCGGCGCAGTCGGGGGCGATCCGGCCTTCCAGCTTTTCCTGGGTGAACCATTTGATCAGGGCCTGGGCCATCATGCGGGCGCCCAATACGGGCCGTTCGTCATCCAGCCCCTTGCCGGTGTGGAGCGACAAAAAGCACAGCCCGCCGGTGAGCGCCCCGCACATCGAGCCGCAGGAGGCCCCGTGGGCCAGCGCGGCCATGGCCCGCACCAGGTCGGGGTTCTCCCGGCCCATGAGCCGCAGACCCCCGATCACCACGATCTGGGCGCAGGAATACCCTTGGGCGGCCAGTTCCATAACCATCATTTGGGTGTCGTCGATCATATGCTCCTCTCGGCGATAATGAATATATAACTGAAAGACCCGGGAGTAAAGCCGCCGCAATCGCCGACGCCCCACAGGCGCCGCGGAATGTCGGCCGACCCGTAACGCCAGACCAGCCGGGCGGCCAGTTCGGCCAGCGCCCGTCCGCGATCGGCCTATGTATCAACCGAAATCCGGCCCGTCGCAGTCGGCCGGTCAGAACGGGTACGCTCACGGCCCCGGCCGCACAGCCGGCGCCTGGATTTTCGCCCGCCGCCCTCTCTTCACCCGCCACGACTCCAGGCGCTCGGCGGACGAGGTCACCGACCACCAACCGGCCGCCGGGCTTGAGCATCCGGGCGCATTCGGCCAGCACCCGAGGCTGGTCGTCGGCCAAACTCAGCACGCATTCGCAAAAAACGCCGTCCAACGAGCGGTCTTCCAATGGCGGGTGGTGGAAGTCGGCCACCAGCACCGGCCCGTGCGCCCGGGCCTCATCGGCCAAGGCGGGGGACCGGTCCAGCCCCAGGGCGTCAAAGCCGTTTTCCCGCAACAATTTCAGGGTGGCTCCCGGCCCGCACCCCAGATCCAGCAACCGGGCGCCCGGCGGGAAGGCGCACAACGCCAAGGCCTCGCGGGTCAGCGCCAGCCCTCCCGGCCGGAGAGCCGCCCCGCAGACCGCGCGCAATTCCCCGCTTTCGTAGGGGTTTTGCCCGGCCATGGGTTCAACCGCCGTTTCAGGCACCGGCTCAGGTAAAGGGGGGTCACTTGTCTTCAAGCAGTTTTTCCACTTCCAGCATTTTACCCAGGGCCAGGGCCGGCGGGATGAACACCAGGCCGCAATCGGGGCAGCCGGGCAGTTCCACCCGAAAGCTGGAGCTCATGTAGGTGATGTCCGTGGGCATGGGCGTCAGGGGTTTTCCGCATTTTTGGCACATCCACCCCTCGGCCTTCATTTCCGGCAGTTCGCTGTTAATGGCGCTCATCAAGCCTCCCTATCGTCTCCGCATCATGAAATCACACCCGCCCGCCTTTGGGATCGAAACCCTCCATACCGGCCGGCGAGTCGGCCCCTTCGCCGGGCACCCCCCGCACCACCATGCGATGGCAATAGGCGTCGTGGAGGTCGAAGGAGCCATCCGGCCGGGGGCTGTATTCCACCCAAAAGGTCACCTGACGCGGACGGAGGCCGGCCAGCCGGCGACCGGTCTCGGGGTGGACAAAGGGGGCGCCGCCGGCCTCGGCCTCCCTGAGGACCTTGAGGATATCGGCGCGCAGAATACGGCGGCGATCCAGGGTTTGCGCCAGTTCTTCGGAGAGGTGAATGACGGGATCGTCCATGCGGGCATCCTCGGGGGGTTCTTCACCCCATAGTTTGGCTAAAATTTTTTGGCGGAAACCGGCCCGGCTCTCCTGGCGGTCGGACCAGCCCGGGGCCTTGATGGCGGCGGCCCGCTCCGGCGACGAGCCTTGGGGAAACAACAGATCCAAAAAATGCAGCGCCGGATGTCCCGCCCCCGCCAGGCGGTCGCGGCACATGATGCAATAGGCCAAAATGGGCGCCGCGGAAGCATCCCCGGCCCGCTCCCGGGCGAAGCGGTCCCCCAGGCCGGGATTGGCCGCCGAAGCCAGCCCGCCATACCCGCAGCAGCGGGTCAGGCGGCCTTCAAGGGGTAATTCCGCAATCGGCTGCCCGAGCCGCCCGGCCAGGGAACGGACGCTCTTTTGGGTTTCCGTGTCCATACGGGCCGCGCAGGGGTCGTGCAAAGCCAGCGTCCGGGCCGACGGCGCCGCCGCCTCGGGGAGCGGCAGACCGTCCAAAACCGACCACAACGCGGCCACCGGCACCTCCGGCAGCTCCGACCGAAAAAAGACGGCGCAGGAGGCGCAGGCCACAATGACTTTCGGGTCCCCGGCCCGGCGCCATGTTTCACGAAACGCCCGGGCCACCTCGCCGGTCAGCCGGGGCCGGCCCGACCACCGGGCCGGGGCGCCGCAGCAGGCCAGCATAAAGCCCACCCCGCCCTCCAGGTGCTTTCGCAAATGGCCATAGACCAGGGCCGTGGCGCCGGGCCGGGAGGCCGGAAGCTGGCAGCCGGGAAAGAAAAGCCACGGCCCGCTCTCCCGCCCCGGCTCGTGGCGGAAAAACGAAATTTCGGGGGAATTGCTGAAAACCAAATCCTCGAGGGCGAACTCATGGGCCGAAACCGGCATGTGCCGGCCGGCCACCATATCCAGCCGGGCCTTGGCCACAAAGGCCCCCATATCGGCCCCCTGGGGGCAGACCTCGCGGCACTGGCCGCATTCGGCGCAGCTCAGGATCATGGTGTTGGACTTGCGGATGCCGAAGGCGGTGGAGATGTTGTTATACATCTCCCGGGCGTACTTTTTAGGATATCCGCCATAAT
>JAVBTP010000136.1:0-3405 GCA_031556115.1 Candidatus Adiutricaceae bacterium | reverse complement strand
CGTCTGGGTCTGGCCGCCCTGGCTCAGGGCGATCCCGCGGCCCGAATTCACTTCCAGGCTGTTTTGGACAACCCCAAAGCCAAGGGCCGGCACCTGGGGGCCCGTTATTTTCTGGCCAGATCTTTAGCCGCGGCCGGGTTGGAAAACGACGCCCGGCCCCTCTATGCCGAACTGGCCCGGGGCCCGGGCCTGGACTATTACCGCGTGCTGGCCCGAGGCCGCCTGGAGGCCGCCACCCGGGACCACCTGGCCGGAAGCCTGAGCCGGCTCTTGACAGCCGGCCCGGCGGGGCGGGACCAGGACAGCCTGGGCTATCACCTCTGGGTCACCGAAAAGGGGTTCAGCCGGGAGGACCTGGAGCGGGCCGCCCGGGGCCTGGGCGGGTTGGAAGCCGGCCCCCCCGGCTGGCCGGGGGAACTGGCCAGGGAATTGCGGCGGCTTTTGACCGGGCGGGACTGGTGGGGGGTTTTTGACCTGTTGGACGCCAATCCGGACGACGCCAGGGGCTCCGGCCCCCTGTGGTTCCCCGCGCTGGCCACGGTGGCCGCCTGGGGGGAGAATTACCGACTGGCCGTAAGCCTTTTTTCCCGCCTGCCCGACGAGGGGCCCGGCCTCAAAGGCTGGAGCCACCCTTTGATCTATGCCAGGGAAGCGCGGGCCGCGTATCGCGAGCGGGGCCTGTCGCCGTCGCTGCTGCTGGCTTTAATCCGCACCGAGAGCGCGTATCAGGCCGACATCATCTCCCCTTCCAACGCCCGCGGGCTGATGCAGCTATTGCCGGCCACGGCCGCCAAAGTGGCCGCCGCCTTGGGCGAGCCCGCGCCCGGCCCAGTGGATCTTTTCGATCCGGGCCTCAATATCCGCTACGGCGCGTGGTATCTCGAGGCCCTGATCGAGGGGTTTGGCGACGAATCCCTGGCTTTGGCCGGTTATAACGGCGGGCCGTATAACATCAAAAGCCTTTTGCTGGCCAAGCCGGGCCAGCCCCTGGACGTGTTTATCGAAAGCCTGCCTTTCGAGGAGACCGCCCGCTATGTCAAGCGTATTACCGAAAGCCGGTATGTCTATGAGTCCGTCTATCTGGGGCGGGCCGTCTATCCGGACCTGACCCGGCCGGTGGTTCCGCCAAATTCGAGTCTGCCTGATTTTTAAGGGTTTCCCCGCCTAACCATAGGCGTATAGATAGGGCTGGTCTTTAAAAAGCCGCGCTTCCGTAGCGTCGGCCAGTTTACGGGCCGGGGTTATTTCTTCAACTGTATGGCCGTGGCCAGCATGGTGTCGCTGGTGGTGATGGCCTTGGAGTTGGCCTGGAAACCCCGCTGGGTCATGATCATGCCCACGATTTCGGTGGCCGTGTCCACGTTGGACTGTTCCAGGAAATTGCCTAAAACCGTGCCGGCCCCCCCTTCACCGGGGGCCGTGGTCATCCCCTCGCCGGAGAACCGGCTCTCGGCGAAAAGGTTGTCCCCTTTTTTGTCCAGCCCCCAGGGGTTGAGAAAGCGGGTCAGGCCGATCTGGTACAAAGCCTCCTCCCGCTTTTCCCCGTACACCCCCATGACCATGCCGTCCTCACGCACATAGACCCGCCGCAAAGCGCTTTCGGGAAAGCCGTCCTGGTCCTTGGCCACGGTGATGGATTGCGAAGCGTATTGGGTGGTGCCCACCTCGTCGGGAATCCACACCGCGCCCGATCCTCCCGCCTTGGCCCCCAGATTCAAGGCCACGGTCTGGTTGACGGTGGGGCTGTCGGGCGGATACGGCGGGCCGGTGGTGGCCTGGGAGTTGTCCACAACCGTCAGGTCGATGTCAAAGTAGCCGTCGGCGTTGGGTTTGGCCTCGGTCCAGACCATTTGCTCGCTGTGGGCCGTGACCACGATGGAGTCGCCGCCCACGGCCCCGAATTTGAGAGGCCGGCCGCCGGAGTCAAAAGTCACGGTCAGGCCGCTGCCGAATTCATAGGGGCCGGGATAGCTTTTTCCCGAAACGGAAAAATGTCCGACATTCCCTAAATTGTCCTGCCAGGTGATGGCCGACGCGGGCGGGGAGGCCGGGGTGTTGGCGCTCCACGTCTTGGTGGCCGGGTTGAGGTAGCCAAAAGTCAGGGTATAGGTCCGGGCGCTGGTCACGTATTGGCCGGTGGCCGGATCGATAGCCGGCGAGCCGGTGTAATAGCCGCCGATGGTGGCCGTGCCCATACCCGAACTGGCTCCGGCGGTGTCTGGTTTATCCACGGCCGCCGAGAGGCTCTTGGCCAGGTCCAGGTTCTGGGCCTCCAGGCTCTTGACCAGGCCGCCGTGGCGGCTGGGGTCGTCGTCGGCGCTGAACGTGATCTTGCCCTTTTGGATCAGGCCGGCGAACGAGGCGTCCGTGGCGAAAAGCCCACCCCCCCCCTGGCCGGACCGGGCGTCCTCCCCGGGATCGGTGGTGACGATATAATCCCACACGTTATCCATGTGCGGGTTTTTTTGGTAATAGATCATCAAACCGTGCTTGTTGCCCAGCGAATCATAGACCGTCAGGGGCTCGGAATGGGTGTAGAAGGCATCGTCCATGGGCGGGTCCTTGGTGACGTCCCAGGCGCCCGCGAAGCCGTTGCCCTCCCACTGCCAGCCGCTCCGGCCCGAGGTGATCTGGTCATACGTCTCCTTGTATACCGTGGCGTAAGCGGATTCGTAGGCGGACTGGCCCGCGGTTGCGGCCAGATCCTCCATGGTTTTTTCCGTGGCCGCGGTCAGGGCCTGAAAATCGGCCTGGCCCATCTTTCCCGCGGACGGGTTCACCGAGGCGGCCGAAACCACCTGCATCCCGGCCAAAACCGCGGCGGAACCGGCCGGATAGCTGGTGCCGAACAGGGCGTTATATTTTTCGATAAACCGTTCGTTGTATGTCGCGTTATTGGAAGCCGCCACGTTGGCGGGGAGACCCGTTCCGGCGGAAGAGACGGCGGTGACGGGTTCATCCGTCCCTCCGGCGGTGGCCGGATACCACACCGACTGCGCCGAGGAGAGCCTGGCGGCCTCGGCCTGGGCCGTGGCCTCGGTTTTGGCGTATTCCTCACCCAGGGCATAGGCTGGATATTTATACGAGGTCTGGTCGTCGGCGTTGAGGTTGGATACCGAGCGGACTTCGGTGGTGGCCACGGGGGGGGCGTCCAACAGGGTTATTTTAATATCCACCGGGGCGCCCAGGCGTTTGGGCACCTCGCCGGGTTTGGGAATGGACATCTGCCAGCCCTGGAGGACGTTGTTGGATTGGTCCTCCAAATAGCCGTCTTTTCTGAAGGTGAATTGGCCGGCCCGGGTGTACCTGATTTCACCGGTCTGGTTGTGCCGCACGTTGAAAAAGCCGTCACCGGCAATGGCCAGGTCGGTGTCCTGTTGGCTGGACATGAAGGCGCCCTGGGTG
>JAVBTP010000090.1:0-2928 GCA_031556115.1 Candidatus Adiutricaceae bacterium | reverse complement strand
ATGTTGTTGTAGTGCCAGGGCACGTTGCGGCCTTCGTCCGGGGTGATTGTGCTCT
Organism: Candidatus Adiutricaceae bacterium; assembly: GCA_031556115.1. Lineage (GTDB taxonomy): Bacteria > Desulfobacterota > Desulfarculia > Adiutricales > Adiutricaceae > Adiutrix. Next base: position 2,873 of record JAVBTP010000090.1, on the reverse strand, counting down.
GGATATCGGCGGAGGTGAGGCGGGAAATCATGAGATTCAGGCTGTGGGTGACCGTCACCTCGCGGGTTTCCGCTTCCATGTATTTGGTGTTCATCTGCGCGCGGAACTTGAACTCGGAAAAGAGCTGGCGTAGGGCCACGGCGTACGGCAGGTCCAGGGTCATGCACGGGGCCGGCGGCGCGGTGGGCGGCACGGTGGAGAGGCAGATCAGATCCGCGGGCAGGCCGGCCTGACGCGAGTATTCGCAGTTGAAGGCGTGCTGCACCATCAGTTCCGGCATGACCTTCCAGGCCTCGCGGGCGGTGGCGTTGGCATTGTGGGCGCCGTCGATCTGGGCCATGCCCGTGGCGGCCATGATATGCTTGGCCACCGCCGCGTCCACCATGGAGCGGTACATGTTGATGTTGCGATAGAGGACGTTGTACTGCGGATCCTGGTGGGCCCCGTTGATCCCTTCCTCGGCGAACAGGACGGCCACTTCGGGTCCGGCCACGCCGCTGACGTAGGAATGGAAGTTGAGGGGGCGGCCCACCTCGTCCTCGATCAGGTCCAGGGCCCGACGGGTGGCCCGCAGCTGTTTTCTGGTGATGGGCACCCCGCCGACCCCTTCGGGGGTCCCTTCGATGAGGCCGTCAAAGTGGCTCTGGCCGGCGGTGCGGATGACCATCAGGTGGTCGGCGCCGTGCCAGGCGGCCATCCGCATCCGGCGGATATCGTCCTCGAACCGGCCGGAGGCGATCTCCGTGGTGATGACGGCGTCGGGCTGGGGGTCGATGTTGTCGAAATATTTGGCGGCCGGCAAGGGCACGGACCGCTTCAAAGGGGCGGAGCATTCGTGATAGGTGAACGGCCCGTACTGGATGGAGTCCTTCTTGTCCCGCCAGGTCCAGCCGCGCTGCCGGGGCCGGTAATGTTCCAGGTCATCGAACAGGGCTTCGATGCTCAGCTTTTCGTTCGGCTTCAGTGGTTTCATTTCCAGACTCCTTTGAGCTCTTCCCAACCGTCTCCGGCGGCCAGGCGGCGGCCGGCCTCGAGATAGGGAATTTTGCGCAACTCGGCGAGCTTGAGCACCGCGTGCCCGGCACCCTTGCCCAAGAAGCCGCAGTTGACGCAATATTCAACAATGCCCTTGCACTCCAGGCTGTTGAAGCCCATGCGCAAAAGCACCGACCGTTCAATAGACGGGCTGGTTTGGGTTTTGGCCAGATCGATGATGGGGGTCACCACCTGATTGGCCAACTGCCAGAACCTGGCCTTCAATTCCTCATCGCTCAAATTGGCCAGATGCTGGCGGCGTTGGGCGAAATCATCCGCGCGTTCCATATAATACCTCCTCATTTCCTCACGGCTTCAGGCGACGCCGCGCTTGGCTTCCTCGATCAGCGGCGCGGCTTCCGCCAGGGGCAAACCGATTTCAGCGGCCAGATATTCCCGGTCGCCGGCGGTCAAACCCTTTCCCGCGTGGCCGGCCAGGGCGTTCTTCAGATACGAATGACGCAGCTTGTCCAAAGGGAAATCGACGGCTTTGATCTGGCCGGCGTTTTCCGGAATGACGATGCGCTGGCCGGGCACGTTGTCCCGGGGGTCGCCCCGCCGGACTTCGATACCGTTGGCCCGGGCGAACGTCAACTGCGGAGAGGGGTGCTTGCCCGCGCCGGTATATTCGGTTTCCTGAACCACGATGACCTGGTCGCGGTCCATCTCCTGGGCCAGGGAAAAAGCCGCGGCCAGTGAGGTGTTGCCGGCCGGGCCGCGTTCCAACCCCTCGACCTGGGCCAGGGCCTCGGTGATGAAAAAGGCTTCGCCCTGGGTGATGGTGACGTACCGGTCCATATACCGCAGGGGGCGGGCCGCGTTGCGGGGAACGTCGGCCCGGTCGGGCGACGTGGTGAAGGGGACGCCGAAGCCGGTGTGGCCGGTGGTGAAGGATTTACGGTTAAAATCCCGATCACTGGCCATGTGGAGGCCTGACAGATCCACGCTGGCCGCCACGACCTTGGCCTGGCAGCCGGCTTTGCGCAGACCCCGGGCCGTGCCGGTGAGGTTGCCGCCTCCCGCGTTGGTGGCCACCACCACGTCGGGATGGCGGCCGAGCAGGGCCTGGCACTGTTCGGCGATCTCCAGACCCAGGGTCTCGATGCCGGCTATGCTGAAAGGCGTGTAGAGGGAGGCGTTGAAAAAGCCCGTTTCCTCAAGAACCAACAGGAAGGTGTAGAAGAGCTCGGGGCCGACGGTCAACTGGAGCACTTCCGCGCCGTACGCTTCGCAGGCCCGGCCCTTTTCCAGGATTTCAGGCTGGCCGACGCCCCGGCTGTCGAAAACCTCCTGGACGACAATGGCTTTCAAGCCCAGCATGGCCGCCTGGGAGGCGATTCCCGCGCCGTAGTTGCCGCTGGTGGCCGACACCAGCCCCTCATAACCCTTGGCCTTGGCGTAATACGCGGAGACCGAGGCCCGGCGGGCCTTGAAGCTCCCGGAGGGGTTAGCGGCCTCGTCCTTGACGAAAATCCGGGCGCCCTTACCCGGGCCGGCGTAGTGGCGGGCCAGAGCCGTCAAGTTCTTCATCTCCAGAAGCGGGGTGTTGCCGATGCCCGTGCCGCGCTGGATCTCGCGAATCTTGTCGAGCCCGAAACCCGCCTGGGACATCATGGCTTCATAGTCGAAAGCCAGCGACCCGGATTCGAAGGCGCCGTAGTCGATACCCACGGCCTGGCGCATGATTTCCGGACGGCGGCCCATGACCGCCTGATACGAATTTGCATTTCCCGCTCGGAAGACTGAAAGACGCCGGGTGTTTGACAAGGTCAGCGGCAACCTCGCACCATCGTTCATTGTTGCCCCTCTGTCGCGACCGGCCGCCTCCCCCCGATCTT
>JAVBTP010000089.1:0-6296 GCA_031556115.1 Candidatus Adiutricaceae bacterium | reverse complement strand
TCAGGCCCTTGAGGATGAACCGTTCCCCTTCCTCAAGCCCGTCCTGGATGATGTAATCCCGGTCCAGGGCGTCGCTGGGGGCCAGGGTCACCCGCCGCTGGTCGGCCACCAGGCCGGGCTGGGAGCCTGGCTTTCGGGGATCGGCCGGCACTTCCTTGGTCAGAAAGACGAAGTTGCCCTCGGGGTCGGTCAGGACCGCCTCTTTGGGCACCACCAGGCGGCGCTCAGGCCGGGTGCGCTCCACCACGGCGGTGACGATCTGCCCCGGCCGGAGGCGCTGGTCGGTGTTGGCGAACTTGGCTTTGAACTTGACCGTGTCGGTCCGGGGATCCACCATAGGGGCGATGTAGCTGAATTTCCCCGTGGCCGGATAATACACGTCCGGAGCCAGACGCAGGCGCACCCGCCAGTCGTCGGGGGATCCTTGGGGGCTTTGGGTCTGGGATCGGGAAATGACCTTGTCCGAAATGCCAAAAGTGGCCAGGATGGGGTCCAGCGAAACCACGGTGGCCAGAACGCCGCTCTCCGGCCCCAAAAGGCTCCCTTCGGAATAAGGGGTGTCGCTGACCCGTCCGTCAAAGGGCGCCTTGATGGCGGCGTAGCCAAGATTCAACGCGGCTTGGGTGCGGCCGGCCTGGGCGCTCTGGAGGGCCGCTTCGGCCACTTCATAATCGGCTTTGGCCCGGTCGTAATCGCTTTTGGGCGAGGTTTTTTTATTGTACAGATCGGTGGTGCGGCTGAAATCCAGGTTGGCCCGATCAAATTGGGCCTGGGCCGACAAGACGTTGGCCTCGGCGGTCTTCAGCAGCGCCTGGTATTGATCGGGCTCGATCTGGAAAAGCAATTCGTCTTTCCTGACCAGATCGCCGTCCTGAAAATTCTTGGCCACCAGAAAACCGCTGACCCGGGCCCGCAGATCCACGCTGTGGTCCGCCTCCAGAACCGCCACATATTCATGGGAGTCGGTGATTTCCTGGACGGCGACCGTGCCCAGAATGACCTGCTGCGGCGGCATGACCGGGGGCGGGGCCTGGCGCAGGGAAACCAATATGAAAATAGCCGCCAACCCCACGACAACCATGGGGATGGCCAGGAACAGGATGGGCAGTCTTTTGATGAAGTCGGGCATCTGATTCCCTCACCTTATATGAAAATCATCTGGATTTTGGCGGCGGACCGCCGTGGCCGGCCGCGCCGCCGGACCAGTATACAATAAATGAAATCTATTGAAGTCTTTTTTTTGGTTGGCACCGGCGGCGGCCGATGGCCGCGCCGGTGCGCTTATCATATCGGGTGTTTGGGCGCTGAACTTGAAAGACGCCCCCCGGGCTTGGGCCGCTCGTCCGCGCCTCATCGGGTTTACGGCCATCCCGGGGCCAGGCCGCGCCTTTGACCTGAGGGCGGCCTTCGGCCGTGGTGACCAACCGCCCCCCCCGGGCCAGACACTGCACCAGGTCCCGAAACTCGGTGAACGACAGCGGCCGGGCGCCGGCGGGGACGTCCTCGTCGGGCCGATCCAGCACCAAAAAATCCTCCAAATGCCAAAAATACCGAATGGTCATGAGGCCGCTCCTTTCCTTTGTTCACAGTTCGTCCAGGTGGAACAGCCCGCGTTTGCCGCACAGGGCCAGACGGGCCTGAAGAAAGTATTGCCAGCGCTTTTGGCGCACTCCGCGAAAAATGGTTCGGCCGTCGGACAGGTTCACCTCGAAAAGCGCCAGGTGCGGCCGCTGGAGTATGATGTCCGCCAGACCTTGGAGAGTGACGCGGCGGCCGGTGATTTTTTCCAGAAGGGCGGCGGCCGCCGGCAACGTTATAAGGTCGTCGGGTTTTTGGCGGCGGCCCGGGCGGGGTTGGCCGTTTGGTTTGACGCCGCCGGCGGGGGAGGTGAAGGTGGTGGTCATAACATTACTCCTTGCCATGTTCAGTTTCCGCGGTCCCGGCCGGTCGGCCCGCCCGGCCGGGGATGGGTTTCATGATCGGAGCCAACCTGCCGGGCGGCCGGGCCCCGGCGTTCGTGGTAAGCCAGGGCGCGTTGGGTGAGGGCGGCTTCCAGATTTTTGGTCGACAGATTCAGCTTTCGGCACAGGTCCATAAAATCAGCCACCAGCCAGCGGGTCCGGAGCGACTCGTCCAAATCATATACGGCCTCGGCCACGGAGTCGCCGGTGAGGTCGCCGGCGAGGAGCGCTTCCACGGTTTCCTGGATGAATTGGCGGCGGTAGCGATGGAGCATGGCTGTTCCCTCCGTTTCCGGGGAGTGGTGTGTTGAGCTATATATTGCATTTTTTCTGTAGAAAGTCAATAAAAAAATACATTAAATTTAATCTATATATCGAGATATAATAAAAACAATTATTTTAGTATGTTTTCTATCAAATACGGGTAAAATGAAAGCCTTTGGGTAGATGGTTTAGAATTGACTTTTGAACAAAATACAGTTATAATAAATACAAAAATAATAAGGAGAAAAATATGTCCGCCCCCTTGCTTATCATCGGTACCCGGGCCATCGCCAAGGCCCTCGGCGTGAGTCGCGGCCAGGTTTTGGGCTGGCTGGCCGACCCTGAAATCCGGCTGCCGGTGACCCGCGCCGGCGCCCGCGGCCGTTGGATCACTTCCCAGCAATGCCTTCAGGCCTGGAGCGGCGAATTCTTCAGCCGCGAGGCCCGCCCCAGGTTGGAAAAGCCGTGACCCTTCAGGCCGCCGGACGGATCCGTCCCGATTTCCAGCCGCAAACTCCCCCTTGACCGGGCCAGGAGCTTGCGCTATAGTAAAAAATTGGAATAAATCGGGAAATCCCTTATTTTATTGATTCGGCGGGAGATGTATGGCCAAGTATGATCATGGGGCCGTGGAGGCCAAGTGGCGCAGGAACTGGGAGGAGCGGGGCACCGACCGTCTCGATCTGGATGCGGCCCAAAAGCCCTTTTATAATTTGATGATGTTTCCGTACCCTTCGGCCGAAGGGCTGCATGTCGGCAACGTCTTCGCCTTTGTCGGCTCCGACATCCAGGGGCGGTATCACCGCCTTTTGGGGTATGACGTCTTCGAGCCCATGGGCTTTGACGCCTTCGGCATGCACTCGGAGAATTTTGCCCTGAAACACGGCCGCCATCCGGCCGAGATGGTGCCCCGGAACATCCACCGCTTTCGCGAGGACCAGTTGAAAAAGGTCGGCCTGATGCTCGACTGGAGCCGGCAGGTGGACACCACCCACCCCAGCTATTACAAATGGACCCAGTGGATGTTCGTCACCCTGTATAAAAACGGTTTCGCCTATAAGAAGAAGGCGCCGGTCAACTGGTGTCCGGACTGCAAAACCGTGCTGGCCGCCGAGCAGGTCATTGACGGCGAATGCGAACGCTGCTCCTCCCTGGTCACCAAGAAGGACATGGAGCAGTGGTATTTCAGGACCACCGCCTTTGCCCAGGAACTCCTGGACGACCTTGACCACATCGACTGGTCGGAGCGGACCAAGACCGCCCAGCGCAACTGGATCGGCCGCAGCCAGGGCGCGGAGGTCACCTTCGCCATCGAAAACGGCCCGACCTTCAATATTTTCACCACCCGGCCCGACACCCTCTTCGGGGTGACCTATATGGTCTTCTCTCCGGAGCACCCCCTTTTGAACCAGATCACCACCCCCGAGTGCCGGCCGGCTCTGGAGGAATATCGCCAAAACGCGGCCCGCCTTTCCGAGGTCGACCGCCAGGCCGAGGGCCGGGACAAGACCGGCGTCTTCACCGGCGCCTACGCGGTCAATCCCGTCAATCAGGAACGCATTCCGGTTTGGGCCGCGGACTATGTGCTCATGGGCTACGGCACCGGGGCCATCATGGCCGTGCCGGCCCACGACCAGCGCGACTTTGACTTCGCCACCAAATTCAACCTGCCCATCCGGCAGGTGGTCTCTCCGGACGGCCAATTTTTTGAACGGCTGGATGAGGCCTATACCGGCGAGGGGCGGATGGTCAACTCCGGCTCTTTTGACGGCCTGGCCGCCAAGGAGGAGGGCGCCGACGCCGTCACCCGGTGGCTGGCGGACCGGGGCGCGGCCGAGTCCAAGGTCAATTACCGGCTCAGGGATTGGTGCGTCAGCCGCCAGCGCTACTGGGGGCCGCCCATTCCCGTCATCTACTGCGAAAAGTGCGGGGCCGTGCCCGTGCCTGAAAAAGACCTGCCGGTGCTCCTGCCGTATCTGGACGATTATAAGCCCGACGGCAGCGGGGCCTCGCCTTTGAAGCGCGACGCGGCTTTTTACCACACCACCTGCCCCACCTGCGGCGGGCCGGCCACCCGGGAGACCGACGTCTCCGACAATTTCCTGTGCTCGGCCTGGTATTTTTACCGCTACCCCGCCACCGAGTTCGATGATCGGCCCTTTGACCGGGACCGCATCAAAAAATGGCTGCCTGTGGATCTCTATGTGGGCGGCAACGAGCACGCGGTTTTGCACCTCCTCTACAGCCGCTGGCTCTGCAAGGCTTTACGCGATTGCGGCCATTGGGACTTTGGCGAGCCCTACCAGCGGTTCGTGGCCCACGGCATGATCGTCCGCGACGGAAACAAAATGTCCAAGAGCCGGGGCAATGTCGTCAACCCCGACGAATACATTCGGGACTACGGGGCCGACGCCTTTCGCATGTATTTGATGTTCATGGGCGCCTATCTGGAGGGCGGCGACTTTCGGGAGGGCGGGGTCAAGGCCATGAAGAGCTTTCTCGACCGCCTCTGGACGGCCGTGCTGCCTGAGGAGGGGCCGGCCCCCCTGGCCGAGCGGGAGCCGGAAGACCGGGAAACCCGCTTCTGGCTCCATTCGACCATCAAGGCGGTCACCCAGGACCTGGCCCGTTTTTCCTACAACACGGCCATCGCCCGGCTGATGGAGCTCATCAACCACGTCACCAAGCACCGTATCAGGAGCCGGGTGGTCTCCGAGGCGGTGGTGCGGATGCTGGCCCCCCTGGCCCCCCACGTGGCCGAGGAAATGTGGGAGATTTTGGGCCATACAAAGACGGTTTTCTCGGGCGGGTGGCCGACCTACGAGGAAGAGGCCACCTGGCGGTCCACGGTGGAGTATGTTATCCAGATCAACGGCAAGGTCCGGGCCAAATTGGAACTGGAAGCCGGGCTGGAGCCGGAGGCCATCGAGCCGCTGGTGCTTTCCAATCCGGCCGTGACCAAATGGCTGGAGGGCCAAGCCATTGTTAAGAAAATCTATGTGCCGGACAAGCTGGTCAATTTGGTGGTGGGGAAGGCCTGACCCAGCCCCGATCGCGTCCTGGCGGAGCCGCGCCGCCCGGCCGGCCGCTCGAGGGGGCCGGCCGGTTGCAGCGATTCTCAAAGGAGCCGGGAATTGAAATAGTGGTCATTCCCGGAGAGGGATGACGGAGCGAAGCGACTGGTCGGGGGGCCGACCAAGCCAGCCGCCGGGCGAAAATCGCACTTTTCGCCCGGCTACGGCCAGGCCGCGTCAGGCCGACTACGCTACTTTGAGAATTGCCGGCCGGTTGACAGGATATGGGTAAATAGCTAGAATCGTATCAACGTTTTGGTTTTCCGGATTTCATCCTGAAAGTTCGTTCTCCCTTCGCGTCCGGTTTGCGGTGGCGGGCGATTGTAGAGCGATTTATCCCCGTGCCGGGAAGGCGGTTCCGACCGTGATGCAGCTCAACCTCAGCACCAAATTCGCCCTGGGTTTCGCCATGATTTTCCTCACCGTGGCTTTACTGCTGGGCTTCATCACTCTGCGGGTGGGGACTCTTCGCTCCCTGTCGGAAGATCTGGGGCTGGAGGTCATTCCCACCCTCATCGCCTCCCAGGAACTGACCAGCGGCGTGGGCACGGCTTTGGACAATGTTTCCAGCTACGCCATTTCCAGCCGGGATGTATACCTGGAAAAATGGCAGGGCAGCCTCAAAGCCGTCACCGACACCGGCCAGGGGCTGGTCAGGGACCTCGGCGGCGGCCACGTGCTGCGGAATCTGAAATCCAGGGTGACGGCGGTTTTGGAGGAATTGGAAACCCTGCGCCAGGGCATGGCCGGATTGGCCGAGGCCATCAAGTCGCAGGAAGCGGCCCGGGTGGAACTGGACCGGCTGAGTCGGGAGAGCCTGGCCATCCTGATCCCGCTGACCGAGATGGGGCATCGGGAGCCCCGCCGGCGGGCGGCCTGGGCCGCCCAGGGGCATATCCAGCAACGTCTGGCTCTTCTCTGGGAGGCCGACGCCCGCGATAACGCCGCTTCGCTCGCTGACTGGGTGGCGACCCCGGCCGATTATTCCGATCTGGAT
>JAVBTP010000014.1:0-5574 GCA_031556115.1 Candidatus Adiutricaceae bacterium | reverse complement strand
CCAGGCGATCGCCGTTCATCACCGGCAGGGCCACGAAAACCCGAAAGCGGGCGCCCCGGCTGGCCGAGGCCAGGGGCACCCGGGCGCTGGACGGCCGTTCCCGCAGAACGCTCTGGTATTTGCCGTTCAACGCTTCGGAGACTTCGAAAGTATCGGGGACCAGGCCGTGGCCGCCGCCCCCGGCCACCACCAGGCCGTGGAAATCCAAAAAACTCACGCTGGAAAGGTTGGTGCGGCCGGCTTCGTTCAAAATGTCCTCCAGCCCGGCGGCCGCTTCCAGGGCCGTGGGGTCCGGCTCGAACGGCGAAGGCTTGAATTCCATTTTTTGGCGCGGCCGGATTTCATCGCGGGAAAGATCCAGCCGGGGCAGCACCTCCCGGGGCCCTTCGGCCGGCGCGGGGGGCAGGCCCGATATTTTGCGGCCATAGCCGGGGCCGGCCAGATCCAGGGCCGCCTCTTTGAATACGGCCCCCGCCACGGCGGCCTGGGCGATGAGCTCGGCCTCGGTCTGGCGCACCAGTTCGTTTTCATAAATCCGAAAAAGATACAGGCCGGAAACGGGCATGGCCATGATGACCAGGCCGGCCAGCAGCATGATGATCCGGAGGCCGAACCGGCGCGGCCCGCGCCCGGCGGAAGGTTTCATCTTTTTCATGGCCGGCCCATGATTACAAGTAGGCCAGGTAGCGGCCGCCGGGGGTGCGCTCCACCTTCAGCGGCAGGTCAAAAGCCGCCGCCAGGGGCCCGGGCCGCAGGGTCTCGTCCAGGGGGCCGGAAGCCACCGCCGTGCCGTTCTTCAGCAAAAGGGCCTGGGTCATGAACGGGCCTATCTCCAAAGTGTTGTGGGTGGTCAGGATGATGGTCGGCGCCTGGGGCGCGGCGGACAGCTTGGCCAACAGGGCCAGGAATTGCTCCCGGCCGCCCATGTCCAGATTGGCCATGGGCTCGTCGAGAAACAGGATGTCCGGCCGGCCGGCCGCGGCCCGGGCCAGGAGGGCCCGCTGCCTCTCCCCCGAGGACAGAAGGCCGAACTGCCGGCGCAGGAGCCGGGCCAGACCGTATTCCTCGGCCAGGGCTTCGGCTTCCCGCACCTGTCGGGGCGAGGGCTCCACATACAGCCCCAGAGAGCCTTCCGGACCGGAAAGAATAACCTCCAGCACCGTGGCCCCGCCGGGTGTCAGTTCCTCCAGAGCCTTGGCCACCCAGCCCAGACGGCGGCGCAGCGCCCGCAAATCCACCTCGCCCAGGGTTCGCCCCAAAACCGCCACCGTGCCGGTGGTGGGCCAGAGGTAGCCGGTGAGGATTTTGAGCAGGAGGGTCTTGCCGGCGCCGTTAACCCCCAGAAGGGCCCAGTGTTCGCCCCGGTTCACCCGCCAGGACAGGTCTTTGAGCAGCATATCCCGCCCTCGGCGCAGGCTGATATTTTTCACCTCGATGACGGGCGATCCGGCGGGCCGGTTCTCCATGGATATTCCTCCAAAACATGTACAATAAAATAGAAATGTATGCGATATAAAAACCCGGATCCATCAGGGTCCGAGGGTGGCCGCACCCGCGGAATAACCTTCCAGACGCCTAGCGGCGCCGCCTGTTTTATGGTATGATCTTCCAAATTATGACCAGCGGATGGTCGGGCCATGACTCCCGGCCCGCGACCCGGTCGCCGCCTGAACCTGAGCGTCTCATTGTGATCATAAAAATACTAATTATTTTTATGATCACACCGGGGAGGCTTCCGGGGGATTTTTTCCAGCGTCAAACCTGGAGCGCGTCAGGCGCATTATATACCAAACGGGACGGAGAACCAAATGCCCAGCATCAGAAAGGCGCGTATAAGCGACGTTCATTCCATATACGAACTTTTGAAGCACATGGCCGGCCGAGGCCTGTTGCTGCCGCGCAGCCTTTCCAATCTGTATGAAATGATCCAGACCTTCTGGGTGGCGGAAAACGGTGACGGCCGGGTGGTGGGCGTGGCCGCTCTGCAGGTGGCGTGGGAAAATCTGGGGGAAGTGCGTTCGCTGGCGGTGCATCCGGATTACGGGTCCCGAGGTCTGGGCCGGGACCTGACCACGGCCGTGGAACGGGAAGCGGCCGCCCTGGGGGTGGAGCGCATGTTCGTCCTAACCTATGTTCCGGGTTTTTTTGCGGGCCTGGGGTATCAAACCGTGTCGCTGGAATCCCTGCCGCAGAAAATCTGGGCGGTCTGCTTTCAATGCGTCCACTATCCCGACTGTAAGGAAACGGCCATGGTCAAGGAACTCTCCACCGCCGGCGCGCGGCCGGCCGTGGAAAAAACGGCGGCCGGGCCCGGAGCGGTTTCATGAAACGAAAAACCATGGGACTGGCCGTGGCCCTGTCCGCGGTGGTCATGGTGGCTATTCTGGCGGTGGCGGCCTGGTGGCGCTTCACCGGCTACCAGACCGTCTCCATCATCAATATCGTCAACTTCCAGAGCCAGTTGCAGCCTTTTGCCGAGGCCGGGGACGACGGCCTGACCCAGGTGGAATTCGGGGGGGCGGCCTACCTGGCCGCGGCCATCGCCGAACTGAAAGAAAAACACCCCGCCGCCCTGGTGACGGAAAGCGGCGACTGGATGATGGGGAGTTGGTGGCGCCTGTTCCATGGTGAGCCGGAATTCACCATCGCCAAGCTTCTGGGGGTGGAGGTCGGCCTGGTGGGGAATCACGAATTCAACCTCGGGGCCGACCACCTGAAACAGGCCTTGCGGGCCAACGGTTCTTTTCCTCTGCTGGCCACCAACATCAATCTGGCCGATCAGGAGTTGGCCGGGCTCCTGGCCAAAACCGTGATCCTGACCACGGCTGACGGCGTCAACGTGGGCTTTTTCAGCCTGGTGCCGCCCCGGTTCATCAGCCTGACCAAGGCCGGCGCCGGAGTCTCCATCGACCCCGATCCGGTGGAAGTGGCCCGGTCCACCACCCGCCAGCTGCGCGACCAGGGCGCCGACGTGGTCGTCATGATGAGCCATGCCTCCCTGGAGGAGGATCTGGCCCTGGCCGACCAGATCGAGGACCTGGCCCTGATCATCACCGGCGACAGCCATTACGGGACCGAAGCCAACATCCGCTGGGTCCCCGGACCGGGCGGCTGGACCACGGGAGTGGCCACCGGCGCGGATAACGGCAAAAGCCTGTCGGCCTTCAACCTGTCTCTGCATCGCGGCCGCCCTCTGCCGAACCAGTCCGGGGTGGAAACGGTGGTGGTGTCCAAGCGGTTGCCGCCCGACCCGAAAGTGGCCGAAGCGGTGGAGACCTACGCCGGTCGCCTGGACGACCTGATGAACCAACCCATCGGCTCCTTCGCCGCCCCGATGGACGCCCGTAAAAGCGTGGTCCGCGTCGGAGAAGCGCCCTTAGGCGACTTTCTGGCCGACAGCTTCCGCTGGCGGACCGGCGCCCAGTTGGCCGTCCTCAATGCCGGCGGCATCCGGGGCGACCGTATTTTCCCGTCCGGGCCGGTCTCCGTCAAAACCGTCCAGGAAATTCTGCCTTTCAGCAATACGTTGATCATCAAGGAAATGACCGGCCGGGAGATCCAACTGATGATGGATCTGTCGGCTTCGGCCCTGGTGGGCCCGGACGACGAATATGTCAGCGCCGACCGCATCAACAGCGGCGGCTTTCTCCACTTTTCGGGCCTTAAGGTCACCATGGCCGTCAGTTCCATCAATCCCCCGGCCCTGGTGGACGACAGCGGGCGGGTCAACCGCGCCGGCGGCCGGGTCAAGCAGGTGCTGATCCAGAAAGGCGGCGGCTGGACCACCCTGAACGACGGCGAGACCTATACCGTGGCCATGCCTGATTTTCTGGCCGGCGGCGGTGACAAGTACACCTTCCTGGCTCCCCTGCCGGCTCGGGAGACCCAGATTATCGATGCCGACGCGATGATCGACTATCTTAAATCCCTCCCCAATTCCCGCCTCAAACCGACTGACGACCGGCGGCTGATTATTGACGGCCTGATGAAAACCGAGAGATAGAACGTGACCGACGAACCAGCATCCCGGCCGGGCGCGGCCTCTTTTTACGCGGGGTTCAAGGCCGGCAGCCCCATTGTCGCCGGCGTGGTCCCCTTCGGTCTCATCTACGGCGCGGCGGCGGCCAATCTGGGCCTCTCGCCGGTCCAGACCATGGGCATGAGCCTGACCATCTTTGCCGGCTCCTCCCAACTGGTGTTTTTGGACCTGTGGGGTCAGGGGGCCTCGACCCTGGTGTTGATCCTCACCGGCCTGGTCATCAACCTCCGGATGGGCATGTACAGCGCCTCCCTCGCCCCCCGGCTGGGAAGGCTCACCCCCCTCCAGAAGCTGATCGGGTCCTACCTCCTGACCGACGAGGGGTATGCCCTGAGCATGGGACATTTTCTGTCTCGCAAAAGCCAGCCCGCCTCGCCCCTGTATTTTTTTCTCGGCGCCGGCCTCCCCACCTGGCTGTGCTGGCAGGCCAGCGGACTGGCCGGTTACCTGGCCGGCACCTTCATTCCGGAGAACTGGCCTCTGGGCCTGGCCGTGCCCCTGGTTTTTCTGGCTCTCCTGATCCCCATGCTGGCCCGGGGGCCAAAAGCCGCCGCCGCCGCCACGGCTCTGGTCATCGCCGTGGCCGGGGCCAGGCTGCCGATGAACCTCGGGCTCCTTTTGGCGGTCTTTTCAGGCATCGCGGCCGGCCTGATCCACAGCCGGATCAGAGGAAACGGCTCATGAAATACTGGCTGCCGGTTCTGGCCATCGCCCTGGGCACGTATTTCTACCGCTATTCCTTTCTCGGCGGGCTCTTGAAAATCAAACTTCCGGAGATCGTCCGCCGGGGGCTGGAATTCGTGCCCGTCTCGGTCATGGCCGCCTTGGTGGGCCTGGGATTTTTCCTCGACGAGGGGAAAAATTTCACCCTCTATCCCCCCAGCCTGGCGGCCGCCCTGGCGGCCACGCTGACCGCCATGCGCTTCGGCCGCGACCTGTTGACCATCATCGTGGGGCTGGCCGTGTATTGGGCGGCGGATATCGTTCTCCGCTGAGCTTTCGGAGAACTTCTTTGCGGAACACCCTTCACTTTTATGATGAGGCGCCATGACGTTCGGTTCCTGGCATACCCTGTGGTCGCTGGCTTTCCTCGTTCTCACCCTGATCGGGGTGACCGCGGTGGTTTTTTTCGAGCGCAAGAACCCGGCCTCGACCATCGCCTGGGTGCTGGTTCTGGTTTTTTTGCCGGTGATCGGCTTCATCGGCTACCTCTTCATCGGCAGCGGTTTCCGGGTCAACAAAAAAAAGAAATACCAGCTCAAAGCCCGCAGCGACGATCTCTATGACAACTTCATCCGCAAGCACCTCAATGTCGCCGACGTTCTGAAGTTCATCGAGGCCCACGAGAACGCGGCCCGCCTGATAACCTATCTCCATAACGGCGGCGAAGGTATTTACACCAATAACAACGAGGCCGAAGTCTTTCTCGACGGCCAGCACCTCTTCTCGCGGCTTATCGTGTATATCAACCCGGCCCGCGACCACATCCATCTGCTCTATTTCATTTTCAACCACGACCGCATCGGGCGGGAGAT
>JAVBTP010000048.1:0-4463 GCA_031556115.1 Candidatus Adiutricaceae bacterium | reverse complement strand
GCAGGCGGTACGCCCCGATACTGACCCGGGGAGCCAGCCAGGAAGCCGGCTCGAGCCGGACCAGAACCGGGTTGCGGTTTTGATAGGCCGGGTCCTTGAACCCGGCGGAATCCACGGGACGGCTCACCCATTGCGGCTGATAGGTGTAGGTGGTCACGGTGGTCTCGCTCCCGCCGAGTTCCTTTTTGGTATCGCTTTTTTCGTTTTCGACCCATTGATAAAACTGGGGTGACCGCTTCAGGGCTATGGCCACGGTCTTGACCCCCAAGAGGTCGTCCTCCAGGGTGTCCTCGGTCTCGGCCCGGCCCAGGGCGTGGACCAGGCGGCCGTCGAACGCGGGATCCACGCGAGTGAGGTCGGGGAGTTCCACCACGTTGGCCTGGACCTCCGCGATGGCGCCGGCCGTGCCCGCGGCGCGCCCCTCATTCCAATAGATGAGAATCGTCCCGCCCGCGATCAGCAGCAGGGCGGCGATCACCCCGCCCAGTGAATCCTTCAGTCGCCGGCCCAGGCCGGTGCGCCGGGTCTCCGTATAGGCCATGTTTCACCTCATACCAGTGGCAGTCAGATGTAGAGCGTAGCGGTCGCGACATATCGATATCACAATAGAGGATTGCTACAAATCAGTTGGCCAGATACGATTCGTCCAGAGCCTTGATCTTGTCCCGGACTTTGGCGGCCTTTTCGAAATCGAGTTCGTCGGCGGCCGCCTTCATTTCCTTTTTCAGGGCCTTGAGAATGCGGGGGATCTCCTCGGGCGGGATGGCCTGCTCGTCCCGCGCGCGCGCGGCCGCTTCCGGAACGGGGGCGTAATCCCGCTCCCAGACCGAATTGAGAATGGTCCCGATATTTTTCCGAATGGTGGCCGGGGTGATGCCGTGGGCCTTGTTGAAGGCCATCTGTTTGGCCCGGCGGCGTTCCGTCTCCCGCCGGGCCTGCTCCATGGCCGGGGTGATCTGGTCGCCATAGAGGATGACCTGGCCGCCGGCGTTGCGGGCCGCCCGGCCGCAGGTCTGGATGAGGGAGCGGGCCGAGCGCAGAAAGCCTTCCTTGTCGGCGTCCAGAATGGCCACCAGGGAGACTTCGGGCAGGTCCAACCCTTCGCGCAGGAGGTTGATGCCGATCAGCACGTCGAATTCCCCGAGCCTGAGGTCCCGCAGGATTTCCACCCGGTCGAAGGTCTTGACGTCGGAATGGAGATAGCGGGCCTTGACCCCGTGTTCGGTGAGGTGGTCGGTCAAATCCTCGGCCATGCGCTTGGTGAGGGTGGTGACCAGCACCCGCTCCTTTTGGGACACCCGTTTTTTGATTTCCAAAAACAGGTCGTCCACCTGCCCCCGGGCCGGCTTGACGGTGATGGGCGGGTCGGTGAGGCCGGTGGGCCGGATGACCTGTTCGGCGATGAGGCCGCTGGACAGCTCCAGCTCATAGTCGGCCGGGGTGGCCGAAACATAGATGGTCCGGGACAGCCGGCCGTTGAACTCGTCAAAGGTCAGAGGCCGGTTGTCCAGGGCCGAGGGCAGCCGGAAGCCATATTCCACCAGCGTGGTCTTGCGGCTGCGGTCGCCGTGCCACATGGCCCGCACCTGGGGCACGGCGATGTGGCTCTCGTCAATGATCATCAAAAAATCCTGAGGAAAGTAATCCAGGAGCGTCGGGGGCGGTTCCCCCGGCCGGCGGCCGGTCAAGGGGCGGGAATAGTTTTCAATGCCGTGGCACCAGCCCAGTTCTTTCATCATCTCCAGGTCGAAGTTGGTGCGCTGGGTCAGGCGTTGGGCCTCCACCAGCTTGTTTTCCCGCTGAAAGACTTCCAGCCGCTCCTCCAGTTCCCCGCGGATGACCCCCATGGCCCGCTCCAGGTTTTCACGGGTGCTGACGTAGTGGCTGCCCGGGTAGATGAAGACTTCCAGCATCTGCTTGAGAGTCTCGCCCCGCAGGGGGTCCACCTGGGTGATGCGGTCCACGGTGTCGCCGAAGAATTCGATGCGCACTGCCTGGCTTTCCTCATAGGCGGGGAAAATCTCCAGGACGTCGCCCCGCACCCGAAAGGTGCCCCGGTGGAAGTCGAAATCGTTGCGCTCGTATTGCATTTCCACCAGCTTGGCCAGGATGGCGTCCAGGGGCCGGTCCACCCCCACCTCCAGGTGGAGCATCAGGCCGTAATAGGCCTCGGGGGAACCCAGGCCGTAAATGCAGGAGACCGAGGCCACGATCAGGACGTCGTTGCGGTCAAAGAGGGCCCGCGTGGCCGAGTGGCGCATGCGGTCGATGGCCTCGTTGATCTGGCTGTCTTTTTCGATGAACGTGTCGGATTGGGGAATGTAGGCTTCCGGCTGGTAATAGTCGTAATAGGAAACGAAATACTCCACCGCGTTGTTGGGAAAAAAGCCCTTGAATTCGCCGTAGAGCTGGGCGGCCAGGGTCTTGTTGGGGGCCAGCACCAAGGTGGGCATATTGACCTGGGCCACCACGTTGGCCATGGTGAAAGTCTTGCCCGACCCGGTCACCCCCAGAAGCACCTGGGAGGGGGCCCCGTCCCGCAGTCCGCCCACCAGGGCGGCGATGGCTTCCGGCTGGTCGCCCTGGGGCTGGTATTCGCTGACGAGTTCGAAGGAACGCTTTTGGTTCATATGGCCGCGCCGCTCAGTTTTTCAGCCAGATCGGCGGCCACCCAGGCCACGTCTTCGGTGGGCAGATACTGGCGAATGACCGTGTCGAACAGAAAGGTGGCCTCGGCCGTCATTTCCTCGTCGGCCGCGTACAACAGGACGGTCACCGGCACGAGGGGGAAGACGCGGATGTCCAGGCGGGCGTCGCCGAACTTTTCACTGATCGCGGCCCCCAGGGCCTGGCCCCGGGCCAGGACCGCTCCCGGGTTCCGGCCGTATTCCGCGGCCAGAACCGCGCCGGGCCGGGCGATGAAAGGCCCGCTCTGGGTCTTGGCGCCCCACAGGTCGCGATAGGGCACCAGTTCCCCGCCGGGCCAAGCGCCGTTGGCTGATAGGAGGTAGTGGAGAACGGGGATGGACCCGGCCGGGTCGAAGGGCTGGCCGCTGTCGCCCCAGACCAGGCTTTGGCCGTCAAAACCGAAGCTGACCGGCCGGCCGCAGTGCTCGATGGTCACGGTCCGTCCGGCGGCTTCATACCGGCCGCCGGCCAGCCGGGCCACTTCAACCGGGTCGGCTTTCTTCAACCCTTCCAGGGCCAGTTCCACCGCTGAAGCATACTTCATCATCGGGCTTCCTTATAAAGGACACTCAAGAAAACCGTCAAACCCTATCGTCGAAAACACTGACCGCTGCTGAAGAAACTCGCTCAGGGAAGGGGTCCGGGGGGTTGCCCCCTGGCGGGGTCCGGGGCGGAGCCTCAGTCTTCAGCCGGCGTATTTCCAGGTGGTGACCCCGGCTTTGTCTTCCAGCGCCACACCTTTGTCGCTGAGCTCCTGGCGGAGGCGGTCGGCCTCGGCCCAGTTCCTGGCCGCGCGGGCGGCGGCGCGGGCGGCGATGAGTTTTTCGATTTCCTCGGCGCTTAATTCCGTGGCGGCGAAAGAGCCCATGGCTTCGAAGAACTCGCGGGGGGGGCGTTGCCAGAGGCCGAGTTCCTCGCCCATGATTTTCAGGGCCGCATAACAGGCGGCGGTTTCGGCGAGGTCGGCGGCGGCCGCCGCCCGGTTCAGCGCCCGCACCAGGTCGAAGACCACTCCCAGGGCCTTGGCCGTGTTGAGGTCGTCATCCATGGCCTCGTTGAATTTTTCGCGAAACTCGGTCACCAGGTTCATTTTGAAGGCCAGGCAGTCGCGGTCGCCCATGAGTTCCTCGGCCCCTTCCAGAGCGCGGTAGATGCGCTCGAGGGCCTTGCCCGCCTCGCGCAGGGCTTCGTCGGAAAAATCCAATGGCCCGCGATAGTGTTTGGAAATCAACAGATAGCGCAGGACTTCGCCGTCGAATTTTTTCAGGACATCCTTGACCGTGAAGAAGTTCCCCAAGGACTTGGACATCTTTTCGTTATTGAGGCGCACGAAGCCGTTGTGGGTCCAGAACCGGGCCATGGGCCGGCCCAGGGCGCCTGACTGGGCCAATTCGTTTTCGTGATGGGGGAAAATCAAATCATGCCCGCCGCCGTGGATGTCGAACTCGGCCCCCAACAGCCTGAAGCTCATGGCGGAGCATTCGATGTGCCAGCCGGGCCGGCCCGGACCCCAGGGGCTGGGCCAGGACGGCTCGTCAGGCTTGGCCGCTTTCCAGAGGGCGAAGTCGGCCGGGTTTTTTTTGCGGTCGTCCACCGCCACCCGGGCGCCGTGTTCCTGGTCCTCCATCTCCCGCCGGGAGAGGGCGCCGTAATCGCGCCAGGCGGGGACGTCGAAATAGACGTCGCCTTCCATCTCATAGGCGTAGCCCCGATTGACGATCTCCCCGATGTCCTCGATCATCTCCTGAATATATTCGGTGGCGCGGGGGGTGTGG
>JAVBTP010000192.1:0-2649 GCA_031556115.1 Candidatus Adiutricaceae bacterium | reverse complement strand
TGCTCATCGTCATTCCCATCGTCTTCTTCGGCGCCTACAAGTGCCGCCAGGCCGACAGGGCCCTGGCGGCACAGGCCGAAAAGTGAAAGGCGACGGCATGAGGAAAGGTGCTTTGATCTGGGGGGGAATTCTGGCCCTGGTGAGCCTGGGCCTGGTCTTTCCCGCCAGCCGTGAAGCTTTTGTCGAATTGACCCATAGCCACTACTACCCCATGAGCTTTTTGAAATTCGCGGTGCTGGCCACCATGGGGGAGATGCTGGCCGGGCGCATCCTCACGGGGGGTTGGCGCCGGCCCAAGGGCCTGCTGGCCAAGGCCGGGGTCTGGGGTGTCCTGGGCATGATCATCGCTCTGATGTTCGGGACTTTTAACGGTGGAGCCAAGGCGGTCATCGCCGCCGGGCTCCTCCCCGGAGCCGAAGGATTCCCGGGTGTGTTCCTGGCGGCTTTTTACACCAGCACGCTCATGAACGTCACCTTCGGCCCGGTGATGATGGGCACCCACCGGGTCACCGACACCCTGATCGACCGGCACATCGACGGCCTGTCCCCCGGCGGTGTGCTGGGGGCCGTCGCGGCCGTGGACTGGGTGGGTTTCATCAACTTCGCGGTACTGAAGACCGTGCCCTTTTTCTGGATACCGGCCCACACCCTGGTTTTTTTGCTGCCGCCGGAATATCGGGTGCTGGCCTCGGCCTATCTGTCCATCGTCCTGGGGGCCATGATGGCCTATGTGAAACGGCAGGCCCAGTTGAAAACGGCGGCGGCGTAGATTCTTCCGCCCCCCGCGCGTCGGGGGCGAAGAGCGCCGCATACCGGTGGATATTGTTATTTTCGTTACCGCTGATGAATATGGGAGGTCTCATGAAAAAATTATTGACCGGCAATGAAGCCATTGCCCTGGGAGCCATCGAGGCCGGCGTGGTCTACGCCGGCGCCTATCCCGGCACCCCTTCCACTGAAATTCTGGAAATTTTGGGGGAGCGCCCGCGTTCGGAAATCATTGCCGAGTGGGCGCCCAACGAAAAAGTGGCCCTGGAGTCGGCCATCGGAGCCTCCATGGCCGGAGGCCGGGCCCTGGCGGCCATGAAGCACGTGGGGGTCAACGTGGCCGCCGATCCGCTGTTGAGCGTGGCCTACAGCGGGGCCAACGGCGGCCTGTTGCTGATCAGCGCCGACGATCCGGGCCTGCATTCATCCCAGAACGAACAGGATAACCGCTACTACGCCAAATTCGCCAAGGTGCCCATGCTGGAACCGGCCGACAGCCAGGAGGCCAAGGACATGGTCATCGCCGCTCTGGATATTTCCGAAAAATTCCAGCGGCCGGTTCTCCTGCGCACCACCACCCGTATCAACCACAGCAAAAGCGTGGTCACGCCCGGCCCCGTCACCCCGCACCCCAAACGCCCCTACCTCCGCGAACCCCGTTTCAATCTGGTGCCGGCCATTTCCAGGCAACTGCACGTGGATCTGGAAAAATGCCTTTTGGAACTGGCCGCCCTGGCCGAGGAGACCCCCCTCAACTTCATCGAATGGAACGACCGGAAGATCGGGGTGGTGGCCGCCGGCGCGGCCTATCAATACGCCCGCGAAGTTTTTGGTGAAAAGGCCTCCTATCTCAAACTCGGCTTCACCTTCCCCCTGCCGCTGAAAAAGATTCGCGATTTCGCCGCCCAGGTGGAAACGCTCTATGTCATCGAAGAGCTGGAACCCTATATGGAGGAGCAGATCAAGGCCGCCGGCATCCCCTGTATCGGGAAGGAAAAGCTGCCCCGGTGCGACGAACTGGCCCCTTCGGTGGTGGCCAAGGCCCTGTTGGGGGTGGAGCCGGATATGGTCAGGGTCGAGGCCGAGGCGGTGGGCCGGCCGCCGACCCTGTGCGCCGGCTGCCCCCACCGGGGATTCTTTTACCAACTCGGCAAGCTCAAAGACGTGGTCATCACCAGCGATATCGGCTGCTACGGTCTGGGCGGGTCGCCGCCGTTGAACGCCAAGGATTCCTGCGTCTGCATGGGCGCGGCCTCCGGCATGGGCCACGGGGCTCAGTCCGTGTTTGACTTTTTCGGGGAAAAGAAGCGGGTCTTGGCCAATTTCGGCGACTCCACCTTTTTCCACACCGGCCTCTCCGGGCTGATGCAGACGGTGTATAACAACAGCCCGGTGATCACCTGCATTCTGGATAACCGCACCACCGGCATGACCGGCCATCAGGAAAACCCGGGCAGCGGGTTCACCCTCCAGGGCCGCCCCGCGGTGATCATCGAGATCGAACCTCTGGTGCGGGCCCTGGGCGTCAAGCACGTCCGGGTGGTCAACCCCCTGGACCAAAAGGACATGAAGGCCGCCCTGGAATGGGCCCTGGCCATCACCGAGGCCCCTTCGGTCATCATCACCCGTTGGCCCTGCGTTTTAAAACGCCTCACCGAGGCCGACCGGGCCGAATTCGGCGACTGGTTCCATCACTGTGAAGTCGATATCGACTTGTGCGTCGGCTGCCGCACCTGCGTGCGCACCGGGTGCCCGGCCCTGCGGTTCGACAAGGCCGCCAAAAAGACCCGCATTGCCGTTGACCAGTGCGTCGGCTGCGAAATCTGTCGGCAGGTCTGCCCCAAGTCGGCCATCAGCGCGGTCGGGAAAGAGAGCAAGTAA
>JAVBTP010000143.1:0-9033 GCA_031556115.1 Candidatus Adiutricaceae bacterium | reverse complement strand
CACGGCCGCGCCGCTGGGGTCGTCCGAGGGGGTGTTGATGCGCTTTTCCGAGGCGATCTGATTGGTCAGCTGGGCGATACGGTAGCTGAGCATCCCCAAGTTGTTGTTGAGGTTGCGGTAAGCGGACCGCTGGGCGACGCGGTAAATCATGGTTTCTCTCCTCCGGCGCCTTGGGGGCTCGGCTTCGCGGGCGCGGCCCGAGATTCCCTTGGGGATGGACGTGGGCGGAAAATTCCGGTCCGGCCTCTATGATGCAACAACCGGGCCATCGGCCCGGTGGGAGGGGGATGAAAAATTTGCCCGGCCGGCGGCTCAGCGCATGGCCAACAAGGTCTCCATCATGGAGTCGACGGTGGAGATCATCTTGGCCGAGGCCTGGTACATGTATTGATACCGCAGGACATCGGCCAGTTCCTCGTCGAGGTTGACCCCGGCCAGGGTGTCCTGCTGGTTCTGCAAACTCTCCATGACGCCGTAGAGGAAATCGTGCTCGGTGGTGACCTCCCGGTTATAGGAACCGATATTGGCGTAAAAGGTGTTGAACGCCGTCCCCAGGGTGGCCGAACTGAGCTGGTAGAAGCTGAAACGCTGGTCCTTGAGGTCGGCCATGTCCAGGGCGTTGGAGTTGTCCCCCGCCTCCCGGCTGAGGTTGCGGTTCCCGTCGGAGGTCAGGCGGCCGGCGGCCAGCAGGTTCGGATTATTCTGAATAAGCTTGTTGACCCCGATGGTGCCGGAGGAGTCGCCGGTGAACAGGTTGTTGAGGCCCAACACGGCCAGGGCCCCGGAGGTGTCGTTGCGGAAGCCGTATTGATAGCCGGCCTCGGTGTTGGCGATAATCCGCAAGGTGTCATGGCCGTGCTGGTCGGTGATCACTTCCGCCCGAACGCCCTTGACGCCCGTGTCGAAGCCGGTGCCGATGCGGTCCACGATGTCCTGGAGCCGGTCGGTGGGATCCACGGTTATCTTGTAGACGGTGGGTTCGCCCGATTCGTCGTAGGTGACGATGTCGAAGGAACCGCTGCGGTCCAGATAGGTGGCATCCATTTCCTTGACAATCCCCTCGCCGGTCTGGTCCGTGGGGGTGCGGACGTCCACCAGGTCCTTGGTCTGGGGGTCATATTTGACGAGATTGACGATATCGCCGGCGGTGGTGTTGACGTGGCCGTTCTCGTCGGTGCCCAGGTTGATGGAAATACGTTTGGTCCCGTCCGTCGGGTCGGTGTAGACGGTGAGCGACAGAGGGCTGTTGGGGGTGCCCTCGGCGTGGGCCGAATATTCGACGCAGATCTTTTCCCCGGCCGCGCCCTTCTCCCTGGCGGTGAAGATGACGTCGTTGTTGGTGTGTTTCAGGGAAGTGGTCAGGGACGCGTATTCCGAGCCGTAGCTGAGGTGCTGGCCCTGGGTCAGCACGTTGGCCAGGGACCGGTCCAGGGTCTGGTAACGTTCCTGCCCGGTGGGGTAGCTGCCGCCGCTGAAATTGATGGTGCCGGTCCAGTTGTTGCCCGGCGCGGCCTGGGCGCTGATGAAATCCCCCACCCGGTACGGCCAGGCGCCCCCCTGGGGCGGGAGGGTCGGGACCCCGCTTACGGTCTGGCTCGATTTTTCGTTGTTGATGTGGCGGATGACGTCCTCGGCGGTGGCGGTGACGTTGCCGTTGGAATCGGTGGGCAGGACAATGGTGATCTCCCACTTCTTGACGGCCGGGTCGTCGTTCCAGACCACCGTGGAGGTGATTTCGTTGGTGGCTTTGGTGGCCTTGGTGAACCGGACGGATATTTTTTCCGGGTCGCTTTCCTCCGGGTAATCCTTGGAATCGTAATGGGGCACCAGGGCGCTGATGCGCAGGTCGTTGTCGTCGCCGTTGAACGAAAAAATGGTGGACGGCAGGTTGGAGATCAACGAGGTGCCGGTGATGTCGGTGTACAGATCCTGGCCCACACCCTGGGCGTGCTGGTTGTTGACCTGAAAGAGCAGGTTGTCGACAAAGGATTCGTATTGGAGGTAGAATTCGCGCAACTCGTTGTCGCGGAAATCGATCCAGCCGCCGATGGACCCGCCGTTGATTTTCGAGGTCACGTCCTCGGGCCAGGGGGGCTGGGTGCGCCGGTTGTTGGCGATGACGTGAATGTCGCCGGATTCGTCGGTCTCGGTGCCCGCCTCATACCAGGTGGTGTTGGAAACCAGGGCCGGCCCGTCTTTGAAGGTGATGTTGAAAGCCCCGTTGACCGGGTCTTCCCAATAGTTGACGTCGATGATGGAACAGAGCTGGACCATCAAGGCATCGCGGGTGTCCCGCATGTCGTTGGCTTCCTGCCGACGGGACTGATCCTCGCTGACCATGATCTGCTGGTTCAGCTTGGCGATGTTGGATATAATGCCGTTGATGTCCTTCACCGCGCTGTCGATCTGGCTGTTGAGGTCCTTGCGGACGGAGTCCATGTCCTGCCGGCGCATCCTGACCTGGTCGGCCAGGGTCTGGGCGATGGAAACCAGTTCCTCCCGGGTGGGGCTCAGTTCGGGCGCGTCGGCCACGCTGTCCCAAATGGCCCAAAAATCGTTCAGGGCCGCGTTGATGCCGTTGCCGTCGCTTTCGTTGAAAAAGGCTTCCAAAGCGTCGATGGTGGACTTCTTGGCCGCGGCGTCGGTGTATTGGGACGTTTTGACGTTGAGGCTGCGGGTCAGGAATTCATCGTGAAAGCGGGTGATGTTCTGGGCGGTGACCCCGGTGCCCATCTGGCCCCAGGAACCGCCCTTCCAGCTGGGGGTGGTCTCCAGGTTGAGCCGCTGGCGGGAATAGCCGGGGGTGTTGACGTTGGCGATGTTATGGCTGGCCACCTCCATGCCCGCCTGGGACAGGTTCATGCCGGAAAGGGCGACATACAGGCTGGAAGTGATGCCCATGGGATACCTCGTGTTTCAGGCCGGCCTGATTGAGGGCGGCCTCAAAAGATACAATCAGACCGCGCGGGACAGCTTGACCGGCAGCATCAGTTTCGGTTCGCCCTGGCGGCCGTCTTTTTTATAGCCCTCGGCCTTGAGCTGATTAGCCCCGGTGAGGATGCTGATGGATTCGTTGACCAGCCGGAGGGCCTCCTCGATGAACTGGCGATTGGCGTCGTTTTCCCGCAGGATCGTGTTCTTCAGGCGTTCCAGCGTAATGGAGCCGTTGTTGACGCGGTTGTCAAAGGGCCGGGGCAGATGGCGGACCAGATCGGCCAGCAGGGGCTGCGGCTCCAGGGGCATCCCCAGCATCAGGGCCGTCTCGTTGATGGCCTCCACCAGGGCGGCGATGTTGTTTTGAATATCCAGGGCCAGGGCTTCTTTCTCTTTGGAGGAGATGATCAGCCCTTCCAGGTCCAGGTCCAGAAGATACTTCTTTTCCATGGCCACATAATCCACCAGCCGCTGATACCGCTCCAGGTGTCCGTCGAGAATGTCGCACAGACTCTGCACTCGTACAATGTCCATCGGGCCCTCCCCGGCCTCAACCCATGGCCGCGTCGTGCTAGAGATAGGACATTTCTTCACTGGTCATCAGCCCCGCCCGGTCTCCCGAACCGGCGGCCGGGGCCGCCCGGGCCGCCGGTGCGCCCGGCTCCCGAGGCTTGATTTCCAAGCCCCGGGCGGGCTTTTTCATGAGGTTCCGGGGCACGGTGGGCCGCCAGTCGGGTCCCATGATGTCAGGATGTTCATGCAAAGTCTGTTCCAACCCCTCCTGGCGGGCCACCTGGCTGACGATGCTGTTGGCCAGGCCCAGGCCGCCGGCCTGGCTGAGGAAGTCGCGAAAGGGCTGTTCGGCGATTTCGCTGAAAGTGTCGCCCCCGGGCGTTTCGGTCAGGGGCGACTGGCGCATCTGCTTGACGAGGCTGTCCACAAAGACCGATTCGTACTGGGTGGCCGACTTGCGAATCTGCCCCAGCTTTTCGACCTGTTCCTCGGTGGACAGTTTGGAATTCTGGGCGGCCCGGGCCGAGGGCGCCGGCCCCCCGCCCCGATACCGCTGCCGGAGCGTCTGCTCCCGGCCGCGAAGGCCGCCGGACTGGACGGCTTCGCCCTGGGCGGCCGCGTTCTCTGCGGCGCGGGGGGCGCCGGCCACGGCCGAGCCGAGGTCCATGGAGCCGCCGTTCTTCAGGGCGTCCACGGAAAAACGCTGCACGGCGGCCGGCGGCCGGTCGGCGGCCTTGGCTGTATTCCGCAGGGCGCGGACCCCGCGCTGGCGGAGGTTGCCGAGATCGGCCGACCGGGCCGACGGGCTGTTGAGGCTGGGAATGCTCGACATAGGGCGCCTCAGATGATTTCCAGCTCGCCGTGGAGAGCCCCGGCGGCTTTGATGGCTTGAAAGATCATGATCAGGTCGCGGGGGGTGACCCCGATGGCGTTGAGGGCCTTGACCACGTCGTGGATGGTGGTGGAGCGCTCGATCAGGAGAAGCTTGTCCGACCCTTCCTCGACGTTGATGTTGGTGTCCGGAGCGACCACGGTCTCTCCCATGGAAAACGGCCCGGGCTGGGACACGGTCACCCCCTCCTTGATCTGGACGGAGAGGTTGCCGTGGGCCACGGCCACGGTGGAGAGCTTGACCCGTTCCCCCACCACCACCGTGCCGGTGCGCTCGTCGATGATGACCTTGCCGATGGCGTCGGGCTCCACGTCCAGATTCTCCAGCTCGGCCACCATGACGGCCAGGTTTTCCCTGTAATTCATGGGCACGTCGAACTTGATGGTGGACGCGTCCATGGGCCGGGCCGAAGCCCCGGGGAGGCGCGAATTGATGGCCTCGGCCACCCGGGCGGCCGTGGTGAAATCAGGCTGTCCCAGCTTCAGGGTCATGGCCTCTTTGCCGAGCCAGCGGATGGGCACTTCCCGTTCCACGGTCCCGCCCTGGACGATGCGGCCCACGGTGGGGTGGTTCTTCTGGACGCTCCCCGCGTTGCCCGTGATGGCGAAGCCGCCCACCGACAAAGGCCCCTGGGCCACGGCGTAGATGTTGTCGTCCACGCCCTTGAGCGGGGTGACCAGGAGAGTGCCGCCCTGAAGGCTGGTGGAGTCGCCCAGGGAGGAGACCAGGATGTCGATTTTGCTGCCGGGCTTGATGAAGGGCGGCAGGTCGGCGGTGACGATGACCGCGGCCACGTTCTTGACCTTCAAGTCCTTGGGGTTGACCGGCACGGTGACATCCATGCGCTTGAGCATGTTGACCAGGCTCTGGTTGGTGAAATAGGTCTTGTCCTTGTCGCCGGTGCCGTTCAGGCCCACCACCAGGCCGTAGCCGATGATCTGATTGGGCCGGACGCCTTCGAACGTGGCCATTTCCTTAAGGCGGATGGCCCAGGCCGGCGAGGCTGAAGCGGCCAGCCAGAGAAGCACGGTGAGCGAGGCGAAAAACTTTTTCATAAGTGCACCTTGTTGCCTCAAGCCGGTGTCAGAACGGCCAGACCACGTCGAGGAAGCGGGACAGCCAGCCTTCGCGCTGCTTGCGGCTCAAATCGCCCTCGCCGGTATAGTCGATGCGGGCGTCGGCCAGATAGGTGGAAAGCACCGTATTGTCGGCGGCCACATCGGCCGGCCGCACCACGCCCTGAATGGTGATGTATTGCTTTTCATTGTTGACCAGAATTTCCTGCGAACCGCGAATGACCAGGTTGCCGTTGGGCAGCACCTGGAGAACCCGGGCCGAAATCTTGGCGGTCATGTTTTCGTTGCGGTTGGTGGAGCCTGAACCGGAAAAAGCGCCGGCATAGCTGGCCTCGATCCCGGTGGCGGTGTTGATGCCGAGGGAATCGAAAATGCTGCCTATGCCCGGGATGTTGTCGGGGTCTTCATAACCCACCAGCTTCCCGGTCTGGGCGTTGACCTTGTTGTTGCGGCTGGTGGCCGTGGCCGCGGACTTGTTGGCCTTGGAGGTTTCGACGATATTGATGGTAATGATGTCCCCCACCCGCCGGGCCTTCATGTCGGCGAACAGGTCCATCCGGGAGTCGTCGGAAAACAGAGACCCTTCGGTGCGGAGGGCCGGCTCGGGATAGCTCTCCACCGGCGGCTCCCTGAGGGCCGCGTCCTGGTTGGCCACGGGGCTGGGTTCCTTGATCCGCTGGGAGCATCCGGTCAGCGCCACGGCTCCGGCGGCCAGGACAATCAAGGCGCCGGCCAGAAGGCCGGCCGAGGCTTTGCGGCCCTTCCCGGAGGAGCTCAAGGCCGTCCGAATACGTTTGGCGTCAAGCCGCCGGGTTACTGTGCGCGCTGGTTTCATAACAATCCTCTCTCTCAGGGGGCATGACGGGATAATGACGCTCGTCTCCCGCCATGACTGAAAGCAAACCATGTGCCAGAACTCAAATCAGGTGAAACTCAAGCGCTTTGGCCGGGCGAGCTCCAGTCCGGCGGCAAATATTGCCGCCGGACTGGCGAAAGATGATTGCGGTAAAAGGCGTGGCGGGCTATAATTTGCTCTCCGAAGTGAGCATGGCGTGGTTTCAGCCGCCCCAGAAGGGAAGGGGGATCGTATGGAGTTGGTATTCCTGGGCACCGGCTCGGGGTTTCCGTCGCGCGAGCGGAACGTGGCCGCCTGCGTCCTGAATCTGACGAAGGAACGGAACAGCCTGTGGCTGTTCGACTGCGGGGAGGGAACCCAGCATCAGTTCCTGCGCGCGGGCCTCAAGCTCAATAAAATCGAAAAAATCTTCATCTCCCACCTCCACGGCGACCACCTGTTCGGGTTGCCTGGGCTCCTGAGCACCCGTTCCTTCAAAGGCGGCGCGGAGCCGGTCACCATATACGGGCCCAGGCCGCTATTGACTTTTTTGCGCGCCGCCCTGGAGGTCAGCGGCACCTATTTACCCTATCCCCTGAATGTGGAGGAAATCCAGGAAGGCGTCATTTTCGAGGACGACCAGTTCACGGTCACGGCCCGTCCGCTGAGCCACCGCCTCGAGTCGTTCGGGTTCCGCGTCGCCGAAAAGGAAAAACCGGGTTCCCTGGATGCGGACCGGCTGAAAGCGGCGGGCATCCCCCCGGGCCCGCTTTTTCAAAAACTCAAACAGGGGGAGGCCGTCACCCTCGGCGACGGGCGGATCATCAACGGCCGGGATTTTTTGCGGCCCGGCTCCCCGGGCAAAGTGGCGGCCATTTTAGGCGACACCATGCCCTGCGCCGCCGAGGTCCGGTTGGCCGAAGAGGCCGACGTGGTGGTGCGTGAGGCCACCTATGAGGCCGCCCTGGCCGGGCGGGCCCGTGAGCACGGCCATTCCACCACGGTCCAGGCCGCGCTCCTGGCCCGTGCGGCCCGGGCCAAAAAACTGATCATCACCCACATCAGTTCGCGCTACGAAGCCGGGGATACCGGGAGGCTGCTGGGGGAGTGCCGCGAAATTTTTCCCGAAACGGAAATGGCCGCCGACCTGGACGTTTTTCCAATTTAGGAATTCAGACCAAACTCACGATCAATGAAACCGGGCCCCGGCGGGGCGAAGCCTTCCTGTCGCACGCTTTCCCAGCCCAGGCCGAACGAGGCCGGATATTCGCCCAGCCGGTCCGCGTCGTTGGGGCGGGCCTTTTGTTGCGGGAATCGGCCCAGAGCCGCCGGCCGGCCTCGGACCGGCTGCGGGAGGCCCATCATGAGCCAGTCATACATGAAAATCGTGAAATGTTTCCTATTACTCCGGCCACCCGGCTTTACAGCAGCGGCGAAAACAATCGGCACACCGGCATCAGGCCCTTGACGGGCCAGGAGAGGTTGGCGAAAAAGGCTTCACCGGCCGGCCGGCTGCGGGTCATATCGGCGTGGAACTGCCCGCGCTGCTCCGCCGCCAGCGCCTGGTCGAAGATGAAGGCGTTGGCCTCGTAACTCAGAAAGAAACTGCGCACATCAAAGTTGGCGCTGCCGATGGAAAGGACCTGGTCGTCGACGATTATCACCTTGGAGTGCATGAACCCGTCATACAGATAAATCTCCGCGCCCAGGCGGCTGAGGAAGCGGGCATTGTCCAGGCTGGCGAACCAGACAAAGCGCTTGTCGGGGTGGAGGGGAATTATGATGCGCACCGCCACCCCCGAGGCCAGGGCGATGCGCAGGCTGTCGAGCATGGTCTTGTCCGGCACCAGATAGGGGGTCTGGATGCACACATAATCCCTGGCCGAACTGATCAGCTTGACATACGCCTCGTGGATGTTGTGCTTCCCGGCTCCGGGCTCCGAGGTCACCACCTGCACGGTGACCTGGCCGGCCCCGCCGAAAGTGGGCGCGAGAAACCGGTGCCAGTCGCTGACCACGTCGCGCTGGTTGGCGGCATAGACGTAATCCGGAAGAAAGGCGACCTCCATGCCCCGCACGGCCGAGCCCTCGAGGCGCAGGTGGGTGTCGCGCCACGGGGTCAGCTTCCCCCGGCCGTACGCGTATTCACGGCCGATGTTCATGCCGCCGATATAGCCGACGCGCCCGTCGATGACGGCCAGCTTGCGGTGGTTGCGGTAATTGGCCGACACCAGGCCGGTGAACATGGGCGAATAACGAAACACCTGACCGCCGGCCTCTTTGAGCCGCCTGAATCCCTGGCCGGAAACGGCGAGGTTCCCGAGGTCGTCGTACACCACCCTGACGTCCAGCCCGGCCTCGGCCTTTTCCGCCAATATGTCCAGAACCCGCATACCCACTTCATCGGTGCGGAAAATGAAATACAGCAGATGGATGTAATGTCGGGCCTCGGCCAGGTCCCGAAGCAAAGCCTCGAACTTGTCGCGGCCGTCGGTGAATATCCGGGCGTGGTTGTCGTCGCTGAGCGCGGCCTGGTCATTGACCAGATTCAGGTGGGCCAGCTGCGCGAACCGCCGGCCGGCAAAGTCCGCGTCACGGGTGTGTTCGATCTGTTCGGCAATGTATTCTCGAATGGCTCGGGTGGCGGAGGCGCTGTATTCGAGGCGCTCTTTCCGGCGATAGTCGTGCCCGAAAAACAGATAAAGAAAAAAGCCGCCCACGGGGACCAGCGCCAGCACCATGATCCAGGCCAGGCGGGTGGAGGATTCCTTGCGCTGGAAAAA
>JAVBTP010000084.1:0-7037 GCA_031556115.1 Candidatus Adiutricaceae bacterium | reverse complement strand
TGACCTTCTATATCGGCCAACTGACCCCCGGCTCCGATTCCATGAACCAGGTGTTCATCCACGATGGCCGCAGCGCTGAGGAAAGTTCCATCATCGTGGCCCAGCGCGGTCGCCTGGGGGTGGACCGCGAAGAGGGTATTCTGCTGTTCCACCTGGAGGACGGGGTCATTGACCGGACCTATACCGAACGCCAAAGCACGGACAGCATTTTTTTCGATACCTATGAGCTCAAAGTGTCGCCCGGCGCCGAATTTGAGAGCGAAAAAGAAAACGGCCTCTACCGGGGGCGGTCGGAATTGCCCACCGGGGAACTGAAAGCCGCGGCCGGGGCCGATGATTCCGACTCCCTTCGCCGCCTGACCTACCACCTGGAGTGGCATCGCCGCTGGGCCTTGCCGTTCACTTCCTTCATCATGGCCCTGATCGGGCTTCCCCTGGGGGCCAGTTTCCGGGTGCGGGGCCGCAACTTCGGCCTGATCATGGGCTTGGGTGTTTTTATTGTCTATTACGTTCTCTTTTCCACCGGCTGGTCCCTGGCCGAAGCGGACACCGTGTCGCCGGCCGTGGGCGTCTGGACCGCCAACCTGCTTCTCACGGTTTTTGGAGTTTTCATGCTCCGGCGCATCAACCGAGGCGTGCCCGTGGATCCCATGGAGCTCCTGCGCCGCTTCCTAACCGGCACCGGCAAGCCCCGGTCCACTTCCCGGGTCAAATGACCATGAGCATTATCAGCCGCTATCTCAGCTTCAGCTTTTTCAAGATCTGGGCCCTGGCCCTGGCCGGTTTCATCGTGCTGTACACGGCCGTCGACTTTTTGGAAAAAATCGGTGATTTCGTCACCAAAGACATCGGGCTGAAAACCATCCTTCTTTATTTCGTCACCCAGTTGCCAAAGATAATCGTGCTCATGTCTCCGGTGGCCACTCTGGTGGGGGTGCTCATCACCCTGGCCCTCCTGGCCCGGGCCTCGGAGATCGTGGCTTTCAAAGCCGGCGGGGTCAGCCTTTACCGGCTCAGCGCCCCGATTCTGGTTTCCGCTTTTGGCATCTGCCTGGTGATGTTCACCCTGGCCGACCAGGTGGCTCCCCGGACCACGGCCGTGGCCAACTCCATCTGGCAGGGCCAGGTGCGGAACAGGCTGGACACCTCGACCATGATCAAAGACGTTTGGCTGAAAGACGTCAGGCAAGTGCAGCATTTGGGGTCCTATGACGAGGCCGACGGTTCGGTCACCGAGATAAGCCTCATTTTTGTCGATGACAAGATGAACCTGTCCCGCCGCCTGGAAGCCGAAAGCGGCCGGTTCGTCGACAATCAACTACGTTTAAACGAAGTGATGGAAAAGGTCTATACCTCAGGGCCCACCGGCCGGCCCCAGTCTTTCGCGCTCCGTCGCCACCGGACGCTGGTTTTGGATAATTGGCCCACTCCGCCCCCGGGGTTCGGCCGGGCCGATCAGAACAGCGATGAGCTGAGCGTGGCCCAGCTCTGGCGGGTTATCGACCGCCTGACCGCCGAGGGCTTCGGCCCGGTGCGGCAGCGGGTGGATCTGCAGTTCAAGTTTTCCTTCGCCTTGTTGTCTTTGATTATGGTGGCGGTGGGTCTTCCGATCGGGTATTGGCGGGAAAAAGGCGGCAGCGTCGCCTTGGGGCTGGCTCTGGGTCTGGGCTTGTCGTTTCTGTATTTGATCACCATGGAACTGGCCCGCTCCCTGGGGTATTCAGGGCTTCTGCCCCCCATTGTGGCCGCCTGGATGCCCAATCTCATTTTCCTTTTGTTCGGGGCGTATCTATTTTCCTATATTCGCCAATAAATACGGCCCGGGAGAGCCCCCGGGCCGCGAATATTTTTTGGCTGAATGAGCCGGGCGGTCTGACCGAGCCGAATCAATGGAGCCAGAGGTGGGGCGTCACCGGTTCCCGAGGCCGCTCCAGTTCGCCGAAAAAAGCCAGCCGGTCCAGCAGGCCGCCCAGCCGTTCGCGGTTATAGTGGGACAGTTCTTCGGTTTCGCTGACGATCTTGACCAGAAGCCGCAACGCTTCGTCCATGGCTTCGTTGATCTGCCGGCGCTGATCGGCCAGTTTGCGGGTGAAGTTGCCCCGGGCGTCGTTGAGATAGGCCAGGATTCTGCGGGCGGACATGGCTTCGGCCCGGCTGGCCAGGGTCAGGGACGGGCCGTCGAAGTTGTCGGCCCCCGCCAGACGGGCCACGATGTGGGAATAGCCTTTAAATTCCTCATCCAGCCGCAGGCGCTCCTGAATATGGTCCTCAGGCAGTTCCACCGCCCGGTCGGCCAGGGCGTACATCCGGCCGATGACCTGATCGAGTTCGTCAAAGGCCTCGGTGGCCAGGCGGCAATCCTCGATCACCTCGGGCATGTGCGCCATTTCGTCGGACAGGTTTTCCAGGGAGTCGATCACGTCCAGGGGTTCGGACATTAAAGACAGACCCGGCAGTTCCTGGGCCAGTATTTTGGCCATTTTTTCGTATTTGCTCAAATCGGGGCAGCCGCTGAAGGTGTCGATGGAAATCATGATCCGCTCTCCTCAAAGCCCGGGCCGGCGGGCGTGTTCGAGGGCAATATTTGCCGTCGTTTTGAAAGTAAGCAACAATCCTGCCAAATAACGCCCGGATTTGACGGCGGCGCGGCCAGCCGGGTCCTCCTGGCGCCCGGCCCCGGCCATGAAGCTCGGGCCCGGATTCCCGGGTGAAAATAGGTGTTTTGATGTCCGATGAAATGACCCTCAATGATCTTCGCCAGGCTCTGGTGGATCTCTGCGACGACGATGCCGTGGATTTGACGCGCCGGCTTTTGAGTCAGGGGGCCGCGCCCGTCGATATTCTGACGACCTGCGAAAAGGCTCTGGCCACCATCGGCGAACGCTATGCCGAAGGGGAGTATTTCATTTCCGGCCTGATCATGGCCGGGGAGGTCATGAGCCGCATCACCGCGCTGGTCACCCCCCACCTGGTGGCTCCGGAGGCCCTGGTGCGGCGCGGCCGTGTGCTCATCGGGACCATCGAGGGGGATATCCACGATCTGGGCAAAAATATCGCCGGGGCTCTGTTGTCGGCCTATGGCTTTACGGTGCTGGATCTGGGGGTGGATGTGCCGTCGGCCGATTTCGTGAAAGAGTGCCGAAAGTTCAAACCCGATGCGGTCGGACTTTCGGTTCTTTTGACCACGTGTTTCCCCGCGCTGCAAAAGACGATCGCGGCGCTGGCCAAAATGCGCGGCGGGAGGTCCAGGCCGGCCATCCTCATCAGCGGCGCCCAGGTCACGGAGGAGCATCTTCGCCTGTATAACGCGGATCTTCAGGCCGCGACGGCCTTTGATACGGTCCGGCTGTGCGAAAAAGTGGCCCAAAAGGGGACGGCCGACGAGCGCCCCTGACCAACACACCGTCCCGTTGTTTTGGTCAGGGGCTGAAACGCCTTGGCGGCCACCGCTTTGCGCCGCCGGTTGAGGCCCGGCCAGAGCGTTTCACGTTTCACATGTCGCTGGGGCCCCGGCCGAAATGCCTCGGCCACCGTTGCTGTCGGCGTTTTGCGCGGCTCGGCCGGGACAATTCATACGCCAAACGCTCTGAGGCGCCAAACGTTCTAATTGACGTTGCCGGCCCCGCCAGGACCGCCAAGGGTCATGACCGGCATCTGCGCGGCCGGGCCTTTTTCGGCGAAGTCGCCCAAAAGCGCCTGCCCCAGGGTCATCTTGCGCGACAGGACTTGACGGGCTCCGGAGATGCTGTATTTTTCCTCTTTCAGAAGGGTTTTGATTTCCAGCACCCGGCCCACCGCTTCCTCGTTATACCGCCGCTGGCGGCCAGAGGTCCGCAGGGGGCTGAAATAGCCGTCGAACTCACTTTCCCAATACCGAAGGGTGTGGATGGGGACACCGGTCAATTCGGAAACCTCACCGATGGTCAGCCAGTCTTTTTTGATGATCATGGGCATGATAAAGCTCCTATGGTACAATTCCGACGCGTCGGGGGGGCCGGCCCGAAAGGGCGGGGAAGGCCGACGCCGTTTGGTCGCCGGGCGCCATTCACCTGTTGGCCGGCGATCAAACCATGGGTTGATCAGAACCGAAATCGTCTGCGTTGGTTGAGCGAAACCCGGGTCGCGTTTGGGGGCTCACCTTCAGTGGCTCGCTTCGCCTGCCTTAAAAGCAATCGACGTGCCAAAAATATTTTATGAGTAACATATTGATTATACAATATTAATTTATAACAACCCGCCAACGCTCCTTACCTATAGCGCGGAAACCAGGCAGCTTTTACCTCGCGGGCGGCATAAATTTCCGTCGAGCGCCGCGTAATCCAAACCTCTTCCGGACCCTCCGCTTAACATTGGGCGACTCCCCGTACCAAGCGGCCCCCGGCCTCAGGTTAAGGTCGGGGGCCGCCTGGCAGGCTCTTGGCCGGCGCAATAATATGGGGAGCGGGTAGGAGAGAGCGGAGAGGAACCCGGGAATCCTCAATACACCAAAAGAATATCGCCCGGATTGGCCGATAGGGCCTGGAGTCCATACAGGACCACCCCGTCCTTTTCAGCCGAAAAGTCGGCCAGGAGCCGGCCGAAGAAGTCCGTCAGCCGGCCCAGACTTTGGCCGGCCTGAACGGCTTGGCCGCATTCCACCGTCGGCAGCCACAGACCGGCCTGATCGCCCCGCAGGTAATGGGGCGTGATTTCCCTCGGCGGGGCGGCCGGTTTTTCCGGTTCCCCGTCCAACAGGCCCAGATGCTTCAAGACGTTGACCACATCTTTTTTATAGAGGCCGACTTCAGACCGGCGGCAGGTGCCGCCCAGGCCGCCGCGTTTGAGCAGCAACGCCGGCCGACCCCGCCGGGCCGCCTCGGTGATGCCAGCCCCGGCCAGAGTGGATTTGATGATATGCGGCACGCCCGCCGCCAGGGCCGCGGCCCGCGAGGCCCGGGTCACCGCTTCGTCGCCGGTGGCGGGATAGCAGGCCAGGGGGCTGGTGGTCTCAAAGAGATCGGCGGTATGGAGGTCCAGATAAAAATCGGCCCGGGACTGGAGCTCGGCCACCAGGCCGGCGATTCTGGCCGCCGGCCCGCCGCGAAGGTCGCCGGGAAAAAGGCCGTTGATGTTCAGGCCGTCCGTTGGCAGCACCGTGGCCCGGCGCTCCTGGCAGCCCGGGAGGTTCACCGGGTGGATCATGATCAGCCGGCCGCGGAGCCGCTCGGGGGCCAGTTCCCGGGCCAGTTCGATGAGGGTCAGGATGCCGGCGTATTCTCCGCCGTGAACGCCGCTGACGGCCAGGACCGTCGGCCCGGCCTCCCGGCCGCTGAGGTATGACAGGGGGAGGCCGGCTGACGAATCCGTGGCCCCGAACATCCATTGCCGCTTATTCCCCATCGGGATCGCATCCAGTTCCCGCCAAATATCATTCATGGCTCACCTTCGAAGGCCGGGGCCGGGCCGGACCGGGTCCGCCAGGCTTCCCTGGGGTTTCCCTAAGGCGTTCCGGGCCGTCATTGACAACCCGCCCACTTTGCATTACTAATAGACCAGGCCGAGGGAGGCCTTTTTATTCGCCCATTATACCCCAAACGCCGGCCGGAGGTGACCGTTGAGAGCGGGGTTACCGCAGTTTTAATTATGGCCCGAATCACTGAAAACAGCGGTCCCCGATTTTTGGCCGCATTGGAGAAATATGATTCCCATCAGCCCGGTGTACACCGTCCATAGTGAATGTCAGGACTGCTATAAATGCCTGCGCGTCTGCGCGGTGCAGGCTATCAGGGTTTTGAACGGGCGGGCCGATGTCATGCCCGACCGCTGCATCGCCTGCGGCCGCTGTGTCTCGGCCTGCCCCAACGGGGCCAAAAAAGTCCGCAACGATCTCGACCGGGCCCGCGGGCTGATAGCCGCCGGGGGGAGGGTGGTGGCCTCCCTGGCCCCCAGTTGGCGGGGCGCTCTGCGCCGCAATCGCCCCCGGATCATCGCCGCCCTGAAAGCTTTGGGGTTCGCCGAAGTCAGTGAAACGGCCCTCGGCGCGCAGGAGCTTTCCATCAGGACGGCCGCCGTCCTGAACCAAAGCGGGCCGGGGCTCCATATCTCCAGCGCCTGCCCGGTCATCGTCGATTACGTGCGAGCCCACCGCCCCCAGTTCGCCGCCAATATCATTCCCTTCGCCTCTCCGGCCCTGACCCACGCCCGCCTTTTGAAAGACCACTACGGTGAGGATACCTCCGTTATTTTCATCGGCCCGTGTTTTGGCAAGAAAAACGAGGCCGACCGCCACCCCGGCCTCATCGCCGCGGCCCTGACTTTTGGCGAATTGCAAACCTGGCTGAAAGACGCCGAGGAGATCGGCGTCCAGGATCTCTCCCCCGACGACGAAGAGGCCCTCTTCCAGCCCGAGCGGGCCTATGAAGGGGCCCTGTACCCTTTGGACGGGGGCATGAACGAAAGCATCCGCCGGGTCGGGATCAAAGGCGAGGTGCAGCTCCTGAACCTGGCCTCCCTTGATCTCTTTGCCGAGGCCGTAAGCGAATTGGACCCCGCCGCCATGGTCCGGCCCCTGTTCATCGAGGCCCTGGCCTGCGCGGGGGGATGCGTGGCCGGTCCGGGTATCGCCTCCAAACGGTCGGCGTTTTTGAAGATGTCGGATGTGCTGCGCCACGTCGTTGACCGCGATGCGGTGCCGCGAAATCCAAAAGTGGTGGTGCCGGCCGTGTACGAGCCCACCGGCCTGACCACGAAAGAGCATACCCTCGAAGAGATTGAAGACGCTCTCCACCGGCTGGGCAAATATGCGCCGGAAGACCAGATCAACTGTTCCGGCTGCGGTTACCCCAGTTGCCGCGGCCTGGCCCGGGCCCTTCTGGACGGCTACGCCGAACCTTCCATGTGCGTCTCCCACATGCGCCGCCTGGCCACGCGCAAAGCCGCGGCCATGATCAAATCCATGCCTTCGGCCATGGTCATG
This sequence comes from Candidatus Adiutricaceae bacterium, assembly GCA_031556115.1. Lineage (GTDB taxonomy): Bacteria > Desulfobacterota > Desulfarculia > Adiutricales > Adiutricaceae > Adiutrix. The sequence continues at coordinate 82 of JAVBTP010000084.1, read as the reverse complement.
GTGGATGAGAACCTCAATATCATCGAAGTCAACGAGGCTTTTATCCGCATGTTCACCGGCGGGGCCGACAGCCCCTACCTGG
>JAVBTP010000269.1:0-6532 GCA_031556115.1 Candidatus Adiutricaceae bacterium | reverse complement strand
GGGTCACGGCCTCGGCCAGACGTTTCACGGCCTGGTCCAGGCCGGTGGTCAGGGTCCGGACGTCTTTGTAGGCGCCCAGTTCGGTTTCGTTGTCTCCCACCAGTTCCCTGGCCTGGTAGGCGGAGGCGGCCAGGCGTTCCTGCCACTGATAGGCCGACGGCAAAATCACCGTGCGCCCCAGGTTCAAGGTCAGGTCGGCCTCGATCAGGAGGCGGCGGATATAGTCTTCCAACAGGATGTGCCGGCGGGCCAGAACTTCAGTCCGGGAAAGAACCTGCTGGCTCTCAAAGACGGAGACCACTTCCGGGGTGTCGTAGAGGGCCAGAGCCTGGACCGAATCGCGCAGGTTCGGCAGACCCCTGCGGGCGGCCTCTTCTTTCCACTCGTCACTGTAGCTGTCGCCGTTGAAAAGAGCCACCCGGTGTTCTTTGAGGAATTTGGGTAAAAGAGCCCGGGCCGCTTCGGCCCCGGTCTGGTTTTTACGCACCGCCCGCCGTTCGATCTCGTCGGTGATATCGGCCAGGCATTTGGCCACCGTGGTGTTGATAGCGATGTTGATGGTGGCCACGGACTGGGAGCCGCCCAGGGCCCGAAACTCGAACTTGTTGCCGGTGAAAGCCATGGGGCTGGTCCGGTTGCGGTCGGCGGTGTCTTTGGCCAGGCTCGGCAGGGCGCTCACCCCCAAATCCAGTTGCCGGGTATTGACCTGGCAGTTTTCCGGATCGGCGCACCCGGCGATGATGGCGTCCACCACTTTTTCCAGCTCCCCGCCCACATAGGCTGAGATAATGGCCGGCGGCGCCTCGTGGCCGCCCAGGCGGTGGTCGTTGCCCGCGCCCACGATGCCGATGCGCCAGATGGGGCTGTGGAGGTGGATGGCCCGCATGACGGCCGCCAGCACCAACAGGAACGGCAGGTTTTCCCAAGGTTTCGATCCGGGGTCCAGAAGGTTCCGGCCGGTGGAATCGGTGAGCGACCAGTTGTTGTGTTTGCCTGAGCCGTTGACCCCGGCGAAGGGCTTTTCGTGCAGGAGACACGCCAGGTCATGATCCTCGGCCGCGCGGGTCAGGATGGTCATGATGAGCATGTTATGGTCGGTGGCCACGTTGCAGGGCTCGAAAATGGGGGCCACCTCATACTGGCAGGGGGCCACTTCGTTGTGGCGGGTGTGCACCGGCACCCCCAGGGCGAAGAGGCGGTTTTCCACGTCGTTCATATAGCTCAGAATGCGCTGAGGAATGGCGGCGTAGTAGTGGTCCCCCATCTGCTGGCCCTTGGCCGGCCGGGCGCCGAAGAGGGTGCGGCCGGCCATGACCAGGTCGGGGCGGAATTGGTACAGGCGGCGATCCACCAGAAAATATTCCTGCTCGACCCCCACCTGGGGGATGACGGAGGTCACCTGGGGGTAGCCGATGAGGTTCATCAGGCGGGTGGCCTGGCGCGAAAGGGCGGCGATGGACCTCAACAGCGGGGTCTTGCGGTCCAGGGAATCCCCGGTGTGGGCGTAGAAGACCGTGGGGATGCACAGGGTGACCGTGCCCGCGTGCCGCAGGACAAAGGCCGGGGAGGTGGGGTCCCAGGCCGTGTAGCCCCGGGCCTCGAAGGTGGACCTGAGGCCCCCCGACGGGAAGGAGGAGGCGTCCGATTCCCCTTTGATCAGCATCTTGCCTGAAAACTCGCTGATCACCTGGCCGTCCGGCAGGGGGGCCAGAAAGGCGTCGTGTTTTTCGGCGGTGAGGCCGGTCATGGGCTGGAACCAGTGGGTGTAATGGGTCGCCCCCCGGCTCATGGCCCAATCCTTCATGGAACTGGCCACCACGTCGGCGTCGTGGGGGTCGAGGGTGTGGCCGTTATTGCCGATGTTTTTGAGCCGTTCATAAACCTCTTTGGGCAGCCTCTCACGCATCAGGCGCAGGCTGAAGACGTCCTGTCCAAAGGTTTCGAACATGCTCTTTTCCGAACCCGAAGCCGCCGGCCGGCGATGGCCGCCGCAAACCAGCTTCAGGGCGCTCAAACGGGGGGAGGAATAACTGGTCATTCTTTCAACATCCTTTCAGGCCGGCGTCTTTTTGTATTTGGCGCGGACTGAATAAGCCATATGCGAGCCATGCGGTTGGCTCCGCCCGAATTTCGGGCGGGCTGATGGCCGGCGTCCTTGAACCGCAAGAACAGACCGTTGATATTGGCGCGCAACGCGGGTGAGGTAAACGGAAAAGCGCGAACGGGCCTAAAATATCAAATGCCACCGACCGGCAAGTTTTACCCCCCGATCAATCGTGGAATTATATCACACTTCTCCGATCGCGCGCTTTTCAATATTTCAGCCCATCGGCAGGGCCGGGCGCGCCTTTTTCGGGGTCGAGCCGCCACTGGGCAAGGACCCGCCGCCGCCGTGCACCAGTTGGCTCAGGCCGGTGACCACTTCGGTCATTTCGTTGGCCTGGCCGGCCAGGCTTTCGGAACTGCCCGCCGCCTCCTGCGCGGCCGAAGAGTTCTTTTGGGTCACCTGGTCCAGATCCAGTACCGCCTGGTTGATCTGGGTGATGCCGGTGGCCTGTTCCTTGGAGGCGGCGGCCACCTCGGTCAACAGCTCGCCCACCCGGGCCGTGTTGCCGGCCATCTTGGCCACCACTTCGCTGGCCGCCCGCACCAGGCCGGAGCCGGAATCGATGTTGGTGATGGTCTGGGCGATGAGCTGGGCCGTGTTCTTGGCCGCGTCGGCCGAGCGGATGGCCAGGTTCCGCACCTCGTCGGCCACCACCGCGAAGCCGGCCCCCGCCTCCCCGGCCCGGGCCGATTCCACCGCCGCGTTCAAGGCCAGGAGATTGGTCTGAAAGGCGATCTCGTCGATGGTTTTGATAATTTTACCGATTTCCCGACCCGAAGCCGAAATTTCCGCCATGGCCCGGCTGACGCCCTCGACGGCCTGGGAGGTCTCCCGGACGTCATGCTGGGTGGTCTGCATGATCTCATTGGCCTGGCTGGAGGAATCGGCATTGCGGCCGGTCATGGACGACAGTTCCTCCAAAGCCGCCGAGGTCTGCTCCAAAGCGGCCGCGCTGCGGGAGGCGCCGTCGGCCAGAGAGTTGGAAGCTTCACGCAGATCATCCACATTGTGGTTGATCAGGTCCGTGCTGTGGTCCAGGCTGTCGATGATCAGGGCCAGGGGGCGGGCGATGCCCCGGGAAATCAGCAGGGCCAGGGCCAGACTCAGGATCAGGGCCCCCCCCACCCCCACCAGAAGCTCCAGGCTGGCCTTGGTGATGGCTTTTTCCACTTCATCCATGGTTCTCTGGGTCTGCTGGAGGCCGCTGTCCAGGGTTTCGCCCACCACCGCCTGGGTGTCGTCCAGAAGCTGGGCGCGGCGGCCGTCCAATTCCGCCTTGAGGCGCCAGCGAGCGGCCACCGACTGGATGGACCGGTTATACTCGCCCAGAAGCTTTTCAATTTTGTTCAGGGCTTCGATATCCCCCGGATAGGTCATGATCTGGCGCATGATGGCGATGTGCCCGCCGGTTTCGGCCAAAAGCGCCTGGGCCTGGTCCAGGGCCTCGGGCCGTCGGGTGGCGATGGCCCGCCAATAAAAGGCGTTGGCGGAACGGCCCAGGGACTGGAGTTGGTCGATCTCGGTCAAAAGGCGGCCCAGCCGCTTGACGGCGGCCACATCCGGTTCGGCCTGGCTGTAGACGTCCGCCTCCAGGCCGGCGGTGAGGATTTTCAGCAATTCGTCGCAGGCGGCCAGATATTCGTCCATAATGGCCTGGGCCGCCGCCCGGCCGGCGTTGATCTCGGTCACCATGGCGTCGAACTCGCCGGCCATGGCGCGCAGGGCGTTCAGCCGGGCCTTGATCTTGTCGGCGCTGTCGGTGGGGATGGCGTCTTCGGACCGGGCGATCCGGTCGACGGTCTGGAGGCTGGGTTCCGCCTCGGCCCACATTTTCAAAGCCTCTTCCTGGTCCCTGGGATCTTCGGAAAAGGAAAAGGCCCGCAGGGCGCCGACCCCTCGGGAGATATACCTCTCCACATCGGAAGCTTCGTCGAGGAGTTTGATATAGGATCCGGCCACGGTCCGGGCCTCCCGCTGCACCGGCCGCAGGGCCAGAAAGACCACCGCCGCCAGGACGATCGTGATCAGCACCGGGACCATGAAGCCGAACATTATTTTGCCGGACAACTTCATTTTACTCATGGCGGGGTTTCTCCTCGATAAAGGCGATAATTACGCGTGGCCCGGGGCGCCAGATCGGCGGCCAGAGGCTCTTGATCCGCGCGCCGGATCATTATAGTATAGGGCCGAGGCATGTTCAATGGCAACTTTTTCCGCCGGCCGCCCGCCGGCCAGGCCTGGGCCCGGAACCCGGTTCCCGGCCGTATGGTATGGACCACCCATGAGACCCGTCACTTTTTTGATCGTCCTGTCGTTGATCACGGCCCTGGCCGCGCCCTTCGCCGAAGCCGCCCCGCTCCGGCCGCTGGTGTTGCTCAATTCACGCCTCCACTCAACTGAAAGCTACACCCAGGGTCTGTTCTTCCACGGCGGATATTTGTATGAATCCTCAGGCCTCTACGGCCGCTCGGCCCTGGCCAAATGGCGCTTCGCCCCGGATCGGCCGGCGGAAATGACCCGCCGGCGCCCGCTTCCGGACCGCTATTTCGCCGAAGGGGCCACCCTGGCCGAAGGGGAGATTTATCTGCTGACCTGGCGGGAGGAACGCGGTTTCGTATTGGACCCGGCCACCCTGATGGTCAAGCGGGAGTTTTCCTATGCCGGCGAAGGCTGGGGCCTGGCCTGGGACGGAACCCGCTTGTGGCGGTCCGACGGCTCAGCCCGCTTGCACCCCCACCGGGCCGGCGATTTCGCCATGAACGGCGAACCCCTGACCGTGCGGGACGAAGGCCGGGAGGTGCCCCTGCTCAACGAACTGGAGTGGGACCCCCAAACCGGCCTGATGCTGGCCAACGTGTATGGATCGGATCTGGTGGCGGCCATCGACCTGGCCGACGGCCGGGTGCGCTTTTGGCTCGATGCCCGCCCGCTGCGGGAACTGGTTATCAAAGAAGGGCTGCCCGACACCGGACAGCCCTCGGACGTGGTATTGAACGGCCTGGCTTTGGACGGCCGGTCCCTGTGGCTGACCGGCAAATTCTGGCCCCGCCTCTACCAGGTGGCCTGGCCGCCGCAAGAGAATCAATAGACTTTTATGTCGCTATGGCGGCTCGAAAAGAGTTCGCGTTCAATGTCTGGGCGTAATCCCCAACGACAGGCCCAATCCATCAAAGGGCGAAGGCAGGGGGCGCGCAAAGCCGCGCCCCAGGTCATTTAAAAACCCTACGGACGAAGACAGACGGCGGCCTGGTTGCTGTTGCCGGCGACGATCCAACCGACGCTGCCGGTGCCGAGGCTCACGACCCCGGCGACGAAGACGCCGCTGGCGTCGTGGAACCTCACCTCGCCCGGCCAAGCCAAATTGTAGCTGCCTACCGGCGTCCAACCAGCGGCATACGCCGCTCCTTTTCGCGGAACACCGGCATTATAATTGCCGTTATATTTAGCCACCGCCAACAATTGCGACGCTTTGGGCAAATTCGTCTTGGGAGAATACGAACCGCCAAATTCACCATCTTGCCAATAAATGCCGTCCTCTGTAATGACTCCAGTTGAGTTATCAATGTAAGATAGCCCATTATAAACAGTGCCCCCGCAAGTGCCCACCGGAGCCCTGAATATATTCCCGTCTGTTCCGTCCGCCGAAGTAAAACCATTGAGGGAATACTCCCCCGACCAGGGCTCGCTTGGGCCTATCACGCCGCTGAACACCGACAGCGGGCCGTCACCGAAGGTCACCGTATGGTCACCTGTGTAGGTGGCGCCGCCTATCGTCACGCTCGCCCGCAGGGTCACGGAGCGCGAACCGACAATATCCGTCAATTGGATCGTGCTGGCGGTCGGGGCCGTGTTCTCGACCGCGTCGGCGGCCCACGAATTCGTGCCGTCGGCCGTGTTCCCCCAGGTCAAACCATTCCTGGTTCCGCCGTCAGTCCGCTTCCAGAGTGTGCCCAGGGCCGAGTTGTCAACACTCTCCACCGACCACGCCACCGGGGCGGTGATCGTCTGAAGCGCCCCGCTGCCGTCATCATACGTAACCGTCATCTCAATGGTGCTTTGGTACCCGCTGGACGGCGCGTTAAAATTCGTATTCTCCCCCGCGGCCGAGAAAACCAGACGGCTGGTCGCCGACGTCCCCAGGGTGAACGTACGGCTGGTCCGGCCAACCGTCAGCGTGGCCACAACAGGCAAAGCCGGCGGCGGCACCGTGGTCAGGGCCAGGCGGATGTATCCATTGGCGTCGGTCGTGTAGGCGCCGTGGCCGCTGTCCACCACACCCGTCGGCAGGCTCGCCGCCACCCGCCGCCCGGCCACCGGCTCGCCAAAACCGTTGGTGATCTGGAACAGGAAGATGTTCGCCCCGCCCGAACCCCGCTGGATGATGTTGTATGCCCCCTCTTTAGCCTGATAGGCCAGAATAATCTC
>JAVBTP010000017.1:0-5585 GCA_031556115.1 Candidatus Adiutricaceae bacterium | reverse complement strand
TTACGCCGGGTCGCGATCGCCGATCAGGCCCGCGATAAAAAAGGCCAAACCGACGAGAAACACAACCTTGATGACGGCCCGGGCCATAAAGCCGGACAGGCTGCCCAGGCCCCAGGCCATGGCCATCAAGGCGACGACCAGCAAAATGACTCCCCAGCGGAACATGGCCACCCCTCTTGTTTCGGCCACGGCCTACAGGCCGGCCCGGATTGAAAATGACCGCCGGGACGGCCCCCGGTTTCTTTACCGGCGGCTGCGATGGCCCCGATCCTCCATGGCGGCCCGGGCCTTCCCCAGGGCCTCCGGCGCATAAGCCAGCCCCCTCGTCTGGGCCGCGTCGAGCGCCGCCATGCAGGACTCGTAATTTCTCATGTCGTTGGTGTTGACGTTGGCAACTTCCTGTTTGACACAGATGGCCGTGACAAGAATCTCCTCGGCCAAGGCGATTGAGCCGGCCGCAAGCGCCAAGCCGAAGAGGCCAAGGGTCAAAATGTTTTTCTTCATCCGACATCTCCCGTCACCATAGCGGTTTATTACTCCGGCAACAAAATAAGTCGTACCCGTGATTTCGCCAAAGCCCGAAATCACTGGACTTCCGCCGCCGGGAACCGATTTTGCCAACTGCCGGGTTAATATTGGCGGCGCCATAACACCAATTCTCCATCAAGCCAAAACCCTCTTGATGGAGAATTGATATAAGGAGTCAGGCGGCCGGAGACCTGTGATGGATCAGGACAGGGCCGCATCCCGGGCCGGGCGTTTTTTTACTTGGAGGTGCGGTTGCTCATGTCCTCCATGGCCGCCTCGGCGTTCCTCAGGGCTTCCTGGTGATTGGCTATGCTCGATTGCTGGCTTTCCATGAAAGCCGCCATACACGATTTGTAATTGCCCATCTCCGTATCTTTGATGTTCGCGGCGTCAGGCTTGACACAGGGGCTGGTGGGAATCGTGGCGTCGGCAAAAGCCAGAGAGGCGCACAGCACCAGGGCGGCGGACAGGCCAAGGCTTGACAGGTTTCTCTTCATGTTCAATCTCCTTCCTGGGAATAGATGGATATTTGAGGTCGAAAAATCATTTTCGACGCGGCGTCGAAGGCGCCAGGCACCCTCGCGAAAGGAAGCGACTCGAACTGGAATTTTTTGGAAGCGATACCGCGGACGGGAGGCAGAGACCGATAAGGCGAACTTGATGCTGGCAGTTTTTATGGTATCGGGGCTCAAAAGCGCACAATACCACATACCAAGTCACAATAACCTTATCGGACGACCAAGTCTAAACATTAACTTTAATTTCGATTAAAGCATATTATCAGACCACAGCCCAATATATTCGATTGGTCAGAGGGCCTGTTGACTTTGGCGCATGACTTTCTTAAACTGAAATTTAGAGCAAAATCCGTCCGGATAGCGAGGGACCGTCATGCGGTGGCGAAACCGTCCAGAGAGTGCCAATGTCGAAGACCGCCGGGGCCGTTCCTCCGGCTCCCGCCGGGTTCCGCTTCGGGGCGCTTCAGGGGTGGCGGTCCTGCTGGTCGTCCTGGTGGCCGGGTACTATGGCCTGGACCTGACCCCCCTGTTGACCGGCGACCTGGACGGCTCCCCCCCGGCCGCCGGCGAGCCCTATGCCCCCTCGGATCAGGAAGAGGAGATGGCCCGTTTCAGCGCCGTCATACTCAAGACGACCGAGGACACCTGGGCAGGCATTTTTCGCCAAATGGGAAAGACCTATCGGCCGCCCAGGCTGGTGCTCTACACCGGCGCCACCGACACGACCTGCGGTTACGGGCAATCGGCCATGGGCCCCTTTTATTGTCCGGCCGACCGGAGCGTCTATCTTGACCTTTCTTTTTATCAGGACCTGAAGGAACAATTGGGGGGCGGCGGCGACTTGGCCCAGGGCTATGTCATCGCCCATGAGGTGGGGCACCACGTGCAGCACCTTTTGGGAATGGATCAGGAGGTGCGGCGGCGGCAAGCGGGGGTTTCGGAAAAAGAGGCCAATCGGCTCTCGGTCAAGCAGGAACTACAGGCCGACTGCTTCGCCGGCGTCTGGGGCCGGGCCATGGGGCAAGAGGGCCTGCTGGAACCGGGCGACGTGGAGGAGGCTCTGCGCACGGCCGAGGCCATCGGCGATGATCGCTTGCAGCGGCAAAGCACCGGCCGGGTCGTCCCCGACAGTTTTACCCACGGCACTTCCGCCCAGCGTTATCAGTGGTTCAATCGCGGCTTCGACACCGGCGATTTCAGGATGTGCGACACCTTCGCGGCCGGGGAGTAAAAAAACCGGCCCGGCCTCACAGCGGCCGGGCCGATTTTTAGGCGGCGGAAAAAATCAAGCCGCTTTGGCGCAGGCCTTTTCCAGGGCCCGGGCGAAACCGGGCATGGAGTTCCGAATGATGTCCTCGGATGCGCAGAAGCAGAGGCGGAAGTGTCCGGGCTGGCCGAAGAGACGGCCCGGAGCGGCCAGGATCCGTTCCTCTTTCAGCAATTCCACAAACCGGTCGTCGTCGGCGATGGGGCATTGGGGAAAGAGGTAAAAGGCGCCTTCGGGCACGGCCACGTTATAGCCGGCGGCGGTGAGCACGGCCACGAAGAGATCGCGGCGGCGTTCATAACGCGACACTTCGACGCTCTCCCCCTGCAACTCGCCCATGGCCAACTGCATCAGAGACGGGGCGCTGACGAAACCCAGAACGCGGTTGGCCGCGCAGAGGGCCTCGAAAAGCGGCTGGAAGCCGGGGAGGTCCGCGTTGATGGCCGCATAGCCGATGCGCTCGCCGGCCACCGACAAATCCTTGGAGTGGGAAGTGGCCACAATGGTGTGGGTGTAGGCCGGAAAAACCGAGGGCACCTCACGGCCGTCATAGGCCAGTTTGCGGTACGGCTCATCGGAAATCAAAAAGATGGGGCGGCCGTTGGCCTGGCTGGCCTGGGTCAGCAGCGCGCCCAAAGCTTCCAGTTCCTCTTTATGGTAAATCACGCCGGTGGGGTTGTGGGGCGAATTGATCAATACCGCCCGGGTGGCCGGGGTGATCTTTTGTGCCATGGCCTTGAGATTCAGATGGAAACCCGGACCGGGCTCGGCCGGAACGACGCGGCCGCCGTGGTTGTCGGCGTAATTGTTGTATTCCATGAAGTAAGGGCGAGGGGTGATGACTTCGTCACCGGGATCCAGAATAGCCTTGAAGATGATGTTCAGGGCCCCGGCCGCGCCCACGGTCATGACCACGTGCCGGGCGGTGAAGGGGTTTTCCAGTTCCCGGCCCTGTTCCCGCGTCAGGTGGGCGGCCACCTGCTCCCGCACCTGGGGCCAGCCGGCGTTGGGCATGTAGCCGTGAAGCCCCGGGCGTTCCTCTTCAATCAGGCGGATCAGCGTTTCCCGAAAAACGGGCGGGGGCGGCAGGTCGGGGTTGCCGATGGAAAAATCAAAGACGTTTTCCGCCCCGAGTTGGATCTTCATCTGGGCCCCTTCCTCGAACATCTTCCGAATGGTGTTGGACCCGCTGGCCATGGCGGCCATTTTCTGGCTGATCAACATGATGGGTTCTCCTTGTTATGTTCGCCGACGATCGGGGCATAAAAAAAACCGCCGATCCCCTTTCGGTCGTCGGCGGTTGCTTGGTATATTTCAGTCTGTTTTAGAGACGGCCCCCGCTGACGACGGTCCCGGAAAAATAACCGGAATAACCGTAACAACCCTGCCACGAATACGTGCGGGAAGTGGAGGCGGCGTCGGTGATGGGCAATTGGTGATTCATGTCAACCTTGGCTGTCTGGTGATAACCTGGACTGGGTCTGGTAATAACCTGAACTGCTGGACTGGGGTGATAATAGCACCGGGCCGAAACTCTGTCAATCGAAAAATTCCAGAAATCCGATCATTTCATGCCCACCCCCAAAGCCCGGCCAGCGAACAAGCCGGCAAAGCCTTTAGAACCAATAGTTATAGGAGACGCTCATGGAGTTGAAGCCGTCATTGTCCTCGCGCAGATAGGCATTGGAATAATGCAACAGATTAAAGCCCACATCGTGCTGGAGATTCGAACCGAACCGGACGCCGGCAGTGGCCCGGGTGTTGAAAATAAAGTGCCCGCCCAACCGGCGGTCAACGAACTCGTCGTCGGAAATCAAGGACGGCCCGGCGTTCAGGGCCACATAGGGGGCGATGATCGGGTCCACCAAAAAGAAATCCAGCCGCAGCCCGGCGGAAGCGGTCACCCCATAGACGTCACCGTTCCGCCCGCCGTGGTGCCACCAGGTCAGCCCCCCGTCGACAAAAGGGGTCAGTTCGTAGTCGTGTTCCTCCAGCCAGGGCTCGAAATTATGCGCCAGGCGAAAGTCGAAGGTCAGGCTGTTGGCATTGCCCGCGCCGACCAGAAAGCTGGGTTCCAAGGCCGAGGCCCTGGCGGTGAAATTGAGGGCCAGCATCAGCCCGCCGAAAATCAACAACACATTTTTCATGGTTCCCAAAGCTCCGCCAAAGAGAAAGTGAAACGGAAGTATTTGCCTTGGAAATATCTAAAGCAAAATATAGGCCAAAAAAAACCAGTCAAAAAAATCAGTGATTTTAGCCGTCCGGCGCCGGCCCGGCTGAGGATGAACCGGCCATATCCCGGCAGTTGACATCCCGGCAATGACCACATTGACAATTTGATGTTAAAGAAGTACTTTTAAATACAATACGGGGGTATAGCATATGTTCATACCCGGGAGGTGACTTATGGCGGGCAATGAAAGAACCACCCGGCGTCAAGAAAAACTCAAGGCCGGTCTCCTGAGCCGTTTGAGCCGGGTCGAGGGCCAGATTCGCGGCATCAAGGGGCTGATCGAAAAAGACGCCTACTGCGACGACGTGCTGCACCAGCTGACCGCCTCGCGCTCGGCCTTGGATGCCGTGGCCCGGCTGGTGTTTGAAAACCACGTGCGCGGCTGCGTGGTGCGCAAAATCGGCGAAGGCGATGAGGACATTGTGGACGAGCTTCTGGTCACTATTGCCAAAATGATGTGACCGGTAAAAATTATAAGCCCGACCGCAACCCAACCGACAGGTGACACATGAAAAATATTATGGGCGTGGGGGGTATGACCTGCGCGGCCTGCGCGGCCCGGGTCGAAAGGAGGGTGGCCAGGCTGCCCGGGGTCGCGAGCGCCTCGGTCAACCCGGCCACGGAAAAGCTGACCACGGAATACGATCCGGCCCTGGTCACGGCGGAGGATATTCGGGCCGCCGTGCGGGAGGCCGGCTATACCCCTCTGGAGGAAGAGCCGGGCCTGGTCCGGGCGGTGATTCCCATTGGCGGCATGACCTGCGCGGCCTGCGCGGCCCGGGTGGAAAAGGCCATCAAAAACGTGGCCGGAGTAACCGAAGCCGCGGTCAACCTGGCCACGGAAAAGGCGACGGTGAGCTATGACCCCCGGGCGACCAAATTGTCCCTGATCCGCCGGGCCGTGGAGGAGGCCGGCTATCAAACCTTTGACGCCGAAGCCCCGGCCGCCCGCGACGAGGACCAGAGGCGCAAAGAGGCCGCCATCGCCGGGATGCGGCGGAAACTCACGGTGTCCGTCGCTTTGGCCGTTCCCTTGATG
>JAVBTP010000242.1:0-6926 GCA_031556115.1 Candidatus Adiutricaceae bacterium | reverse complement strand
ATTGCGATTCCGGGATCACGTCTTCAACCACCACGAAAATCATGGCACCGGCGGCAAAGGCCAGGGCGAACGGCAAGGCGGGCCGGGCCAGACCGACGATGGCCGCGCCGATAACGGCGCTGACCGGCTCCACCAGCCCGGAGAACTGTCCCCAGGCAAAGGCCTTGAGGCGGGAAAAGCCTTCCCGCCGCAGGGGCAGGGCCACGGCCAGCCCCTCCGGCAGATTCTGGAGACCAATCCCCAGGGTCAGGCTGACGGCCCCGCCCAGCGAAGCCTCGGCGAAACCGGCCCCCACCGCCCCGAAGCCCACGCCCACGGCCAGGCCTTCGGGGATATTATGGAGGGTGATGGCCAAAACCAAGAGAATGCTCCTCCGCCAGGTGGTGCCGACCCCTTCGACGGTGTTGCTGGCCGGGTGGAAGTGCGGCAGGAATCGGTCCACCAGGCGCAGGAAAAGGCCGCCGGATACAAAGCCGGCGGCCACCGGCACAATGGCCAGGGAGCCCAGGTGCCCGCTCATGGCGATGGCCGGGGCCAGGAGGGACCAGAAGCTGGCCGCCACCATGACTCCGCCGGCAAAGCCCAGAGAAACGTCCAGCATCAGCTTGGAGGGTTGGCGCGAAAGAAAGACGGCCCCGGCCCCGATGGCGGTCAGGGCATAGGTGAAAAGCCCGGCCAGGGCGGCGGCCGCAAGGGGATTGAATTCGCCCATGAATCACCTCATGTTATTTTAAGGAAAACTTTGTTCGGGAGCCGGCAAAGTATGGATTTCCACCCGCCGGTTGCGGGCCCAGTCGCCGGTCAGCGCCCTGGAGACGACCGGCCGGCTTTCCCCTTGGGAAGTCACCTCCAGCCGCCCGGGGTCCACGCCGTTTTCCGCCAGGATATGGGCCACCGTCTCGGCCCGGCGCTGCCCCAGGTTCAGATTGTATTCCGCCGAGCCGGCCGAATCGGTGTGCCCCTGGATTTCCACCCGTACCTCCGGGCGGGTGTTCAGAACCTGAGCCGCCTCGGCCAAGTGGGGCAAATACTTTTCCTTGATCGCGGCCTTGTCCGGCTCGAAGAAATCGGGCCGGGCCGCCACCCAGCAGCCGCGGTCATCCACCGGCGCCCCGTACAGGGTGTCCGGGCAGAAATCCAGGTCGTCGGTCACCCCGTCGCGGTCCGCGTCCCGAGAGGGGGCCGCGCCATGGTCCAGACCGTCCAGGAGGCGGATGAGTTCGTTTTGCCCCCGCATGATGGCCCAGTCCCTGGGCGTCCGGCGCTTGTGGTCGGCGGCCCGGCCATCGGCGTTGTTTTGGAGCAGGATGACAGCCGCCGAATGGCCGCCGCTCCAGGCCGCCCAGTGCAGGGCCGTGGCCCCGTAAATGTCGGGGGTGTTGATCCGGGCGCCGGACCGCAAAAGAATCTTGACCGCCTCGGGTTGGTTCAGGGCGGCCGCCCAGTGGAGAAGGGGCCAGCTTGAGGGGTCGAAAGGCTGGGTGTTGATTTGCGGCTCGCCAAAAACCTCCATGGCCGTCAAACCGAGTTGGGACAGGCTGGCGTTGGGGTCGGCCCCCTGGTCGTGAAGAGTGACCAGGGTGGCCCAGTCGCGCTGGGCCAGGGCGCGGAAAAGCCCCTGACCGGCCGCGGCCCGGCGGCCCAGGAGGGCCTCCTCGTCAATCCTCCTGGCCTGGGCGCCAAGGGACAGGCCCAGGGCCAGGATCAACAAAAACGTGCTGAAACCTCTCTTCACGTTCACCTCGGAAAACTTTCATTCAGGCGGGGCCGGCCATACGGCCGAGCCCAGCCCGGCGCCAGAGCGCTTTTCTATATCAAAGGACACGAGCATGACAGGTACCTTACACTTTTCAGGGGACCCCGTCAACGCGCCCGACCGCCGCGCCAAAACCCTGAAACCGGCGCTCACCGGCGCGAGACATCCATCGCCCGCCGCCCGCTTCATCCGATGGCGCGACTCGAAGAATTTTCGAGAAACCATTTGACAAAGAGTTTTAGAAGTGATACTACTAATTGCTATATAAATTTAATGATCACATTACAATCATTATTTTTTGTTCTGTAAACGAGCACATCAGTCACAGTATGATAGCATGAAAATTCTGATATCAGCCATCGGCGGTAACCGCATCGACTGTGGCATAACTTTTTGACCAGGCCTATTCAGCCCCTGGCGGGCCTTGAGGAGGAAAACGCGGATGAAAAAATTCGATGAAGCGCGGCGGCGCGACCATGAACAGATACGCCAGCGAGTCGGTATCACCGACTTCACCATGGGTTTGATAGAAATAACCGGCGCCGAGGCCAGACGGTTTCTCGATGAAATATGCGTCAATGACGTCGCCGGGCTCCAGCGGGGCCGGATCGTGTATACCAGCCTTTTAAACGAAGAAGCCAAGATGATCGACGACGTCACGGTCTTCTGTTTCAGCGATCAGCGATTCTGGATGGTTACCGCCTGGAAGGACGCCACTCTGGCCTGGATGGCCGAACATCGGGGCTCGCGTTCCGTCTCTTTTGAGGATCTCAGCGGCCAGGTGGCCCTCTGGACCATCCAGGGTCCGGATTCCCGCCGGCTTTTGGTCTCCTACCTGGATGTGGACATCACCTCCATGGAATATTACACTTTTATGGAAAACCGGGCCGGGGGGATTCCCGTCATCGTCTCCCGCACGGGGTTCACGGGCGAGCTGGGTTTTGAGATTTTCGCCGACCAGGCCCGCATCCAGGCCATTGTGGGCGACCTTGAACGCCATGGCCGGCGGTTCGGTGCCCGCCTGATCACCAGCGACGTCACCTTTGAAAGCATCCCCACGGAAAAGGGCCTCGTTTTAAAACGGGATTTCGACGGCGCCAACCCCCTGGAAATGGGTTTGGGCTGGTCGGTACAGTGGGACAAGCCCTTTTTCATCGGGCAGGAAAAGCTGCGGGAAATTCGGGCCCAGGGCGCGGGCCGCAAATTGAAAGGCTTTGTCAGTGACGACGACGAGACGGATATCGAGAACGGCAGCCCCATTTCCGTGGGGGGCCGGGTCGTGGGCCGGGTGACCACCGCCAATTACGGTTATACGGTGGAAAAGAGCATCGGCTATGGCCTCATTGACGCGGCCCACGCCGCCGACGGCACGGAGATCACCATCACCACCTCGGGGCGGGAAGTCAAGGCCCGGATCTGCGGCCGCGTTTTTTATGACAAAGAACGGGCGCGCGTCAACGCCGAAGTGACGGAACCGAGGGTGCCGACTATGAAAACCGAGGAGTTCATCAACGGCGGGAGGACCAAAGGATTCACCGGTCTGTACGCCGCCATGCCCACCCCTTTTCTGCGCGACGAGAACCTCGACCGGGGCGCCGTGAAAAAACTGGTCGATTTTCTGGTGGAAGGCGGGCTCGACGGCGTCCTGGTGGGCGGAAGTTCGGGGGAATATCCGGTCCAGACGGTGGAGGAGCGGAAAGAACTCTTTGAAGCCGTCGCCGAGGCCTCGAACGGCCGGCTGAAAATCGTGACCTGCTGCAGCACCAACAACACCCGCGACACCAAGGCCCTGTGCGCCTTCAGCGGGGAGATCGGCGTGGACTACGCCCTGATCATGACCCCCTTCGACCCGCCGGTGGCCGAAGCCGGGCTGGTGGCCTATTACAAGGAACTGGCCGAATATTCCAAGCCGGGCATTCTGATATACCACTATCCCGCGTACACCAACGTGCAGCTCTCCACGGAGGCGGTGGTCGAACTGGCCAGGGAGCGCAATATCCTGGGCATCAAGGATGTGGCCGACCTGACCAACACCGTGCCCATCATCATCGAAACCCGCGGGCAGGACTTCGGGGTCATGACCGGCACGGATTACGCCGCTCTCGGCGCCCTGGCCTGCGGAGCCGACGGATTCATGGGCGTGGGGGCCTGCGTGGCGCCCAAACTCTGCCGCCAGTTGTATGACAGCGTCAAGAACGGCGACCTCGACCAGGCCCGCCAATGCCACAACAAACTGATCAGGATCATGAAGGTGGTTTTCGACGGGCCGTTCCCCGGCACCCTGAAAGACGCCATGCTGCTCCAGGGGATGGACTGCGGGCGGCCCCGCAAGCCCAGCGCGGCGGTGGATTTTCTCGGCCGCCGTATTTTGCGGAACGTGTTGGCGGAGAACGGCGTTATTTAAGACACCCTGAATGTTCGAAAGGCCGGGCGGCCAGACCGGAAGAGGCCTTGAGCGTAACGGCTCAAGGCCTCTTCATTTGCGGCCGGGCCGGCCTGGTTGACAGCCTGCGGGTATTGGGGAATAATCTCTCCAAGCCCGCTGTTTCCCGCCATGGAGACGGGACGAGGAGGCTGGAGGTTCCCGGAAATGAGGCGGCGTCCATGAAAATAAAACTGGCCCGGACCATGGGATACTGCCTGGGGGTGCGCCGGGCCATGGACACGGCGTTCAGCCGCCTCTCCCGGCGGGGGGGCGCGGTCTACAGCCACGGGGAACTGATCCACAACGGCCCGGCCCTGGAACTCCTGGCGCAAAAAGGATTGAAGCTGTGGCGGGGGGAAACGGAGGGTGACCTGATCATCCGCGCCCATGGCCTGCCGCCGGACGAACTGGCCCGGCTGAGGGCTCTCGACCTGAACATCAGCGACGCCACCTGCCCCCGGGTCAAGCGGGTGCAGAAACTCATCGCCCGCGAGGCGGCCCAGGACCGGATGATCATCATCTGGGGCAAGGCCGACCATCCGGAAGTGATCGGCCTGGTGGGCCACGCCGGCGGCCGGGGCCGGGTGGCGGCCGGCCCGGCCGAGGTGGCCGGCCTGCCAAACGCGGACCGGGTGCTCCTGGTGGCCCAGACCACCCAGGACCTGACCCGGTGGCCGGCCATGGCCGAGGCGGTGCTGGCCCGCTGGCCCGAGGCCCTGATTAGAAACACCATCTGCGAAGCCACGGAAACCCGCCAGACCGAAGTCCATCGCCTGACCCGGGAGGTCGACGCCCTGGTGGTCATCGGCGGCCGCAGCAGCGGCAACACCGCCCGTCTGGCCGATATCGGCCGCCGGGCGGGGCTCCCCACCGTTTTGGCGGAAAGCGCGGCCGACCTCGACCCGGCCGACCTGGCCGGAGCGGAAACCGTGGGCGTGGCCGCCGGGGCCTCGACCTCCACCTGGCAGGTGGCCCAGATTCTGGAGGCCTTGCGGGCCATGGCCCGGTCGCGCCGAGGCTTCGGCAGCTTCTGGCCGCGCCTTCTGCGGGTGCTGGTGCTGGGCGGCCTTTTCGCCGCCATGGGCCTGGCCGCCCTGGCTTTAAGCGCGGGCCTCCTTCTGGGCTCGACCCCGCCGCCGATCCTGTTCAGCTTCTTTTCCTTTCAGGTGGCGGCCCTGCACCTGTTTCGCGATTTTCCCAAAAAGCACAGCCGCAGCCAGGCCCTGGCCCTGCAACTGGGCGATCCGGACCGGACGGCCTTTTTTGCCAAATACGCCTGGGAACTGAGGCTCCTCCTCGCCCTCTGCGCCGTATTGGCCGCCCTGGCCGCCGTTCAAAACGGGCCGCGCGCCGTAATGGTTCTGCTCCTCACCTGGCTGACGGCGCTGGCCCACCAGTTCGCGCCCCGGCCGAAGGGCCGCCCTTCCCTGGCCCGCACCCTGGCCGGCCCCATGCTTCTGGCCGGGGGCTGGGCCGCGGTGATGGTCTGGATCAATCTCCCGGGCGGACTCCAGTCCCTTTCCAACCTGAAGGGGCTTTGGAGCGCCCTGTTCAGCGGGGGCGCGGTTTTCGGCCACGTCTTCGCCCTGGCGGTCATGGAAGATGTTTTGGGGTTCCAGGGCGATCGTATTTTTGGCCGCCCGACCCTGACCACGGTGTTTGGCGAAAAGGCGGCCCAGCGCCTGTTGACCGGATTTCTGGCCGTCTGGGCCCTGGGGCTGACCGTCGGCGCGGCCGCCTCGGTCCTCCCGCCGCTGGCTTGGGTTTTGATCCTCACCGGGCCGCTCTACAATTTCTTCCTCCTGAAACGGCTGTTCCCCGAGGCCGGCCGGGACGACCTGTCCCCCAGCCTCCACGGCTTCCGCTTCGAGGCCTTACGGTATGCCCAATTGTGGCTCACCGGTCTGGCCGCCTGGCTGTGGGCCGTATGCTGAACGCGCCCCTGGTTTCGGTCATCATCCCCACCTTCGACCGGGCCGCGACCATCCGGCGGGCGGTGGATTCGGTCCTCTCGCAGGATTACGAGCCGTTGGAACTGGTGGTGGTGGACGACGGCTCCCGCGACGAAACGGCGGACCTCCTGACCCCTTTGGCTCAGGCCGGCCGGCTGACGCTTTTACGGCAAACCAACCAAGGCGTCAGCGCGGCCCGCAACACCGGCCTGAAGGCCAGCGCCGGCCCCCTCATCGCCTTTCTGGACAGCGACGACGAATGGCTGCCGGGCAAGGTGGCCGCCCAGGTGGATTTTTTTCGGCGAAACCCCGCCGCCGTCCTGGTCCAGACCCAGGAACGCTGGATGCGGGGCGGCCGCCGGGTCAACCCCGGCCGCCGGCACCTGAAAAAGGCCGGCGACATTTTTTTGGAATCCCTGCCGCTCTGCCTCATCAGCCCTTCGGCGGTCATGCTCCGCCGGAGCCTTTTGGACGAGGTGGGGCGGTTTGACGAAACCCTCCCGGCGGCCGAGGACTATGACCTGTGGCTGCGGGTTTTGGCCCGCCATCCGGCCGGCCTCCTGGACCGGGAGATGGTGATCCGCCACGGCGGCCGGCCGGACCAGCTTTCCGCCGGCCACTCTCTGGACCGCTGGCGCATCATGGCTTTGGAGAAAATCCTCGCCGCCGACCTCTCCCCCGAACGGCGCCCGGCGGCCGAAGAGGAACTGGCCCGCCGGCGGGCCATTTATGAGGCCGGACGGCTCAAACGGGAAAAGTCACCTCAACGCCCCGCAGACGAAAAAACTTGATC
>JAVBTP010000239.1:0-2804 GCA_031556115.1 Candidatus Adiutricaceae bacterium | reverse complement strand
GGGCACAAAGGGAGCCACCAAGCCGCCGAAGTTGGAGCCGCCGCCGTGGCAGGCGATGAGGTGGTCAGCCCGGTCGCCGGCCAGTTCCAGCTGCTGGCGGGTCTCCAGACCGATGACCGTCTGGTGCAAAAGCACGTGGTTCAAGACGCTCCCCAGGGCGTAGTTGGTGTCGGCCCGGCCGGCGGCCTCTTCCACGGCCTCGCTGATGGCCATCCCCAACGTGCCGGGGTCATCGGCATCTTTGGCCAGGGCCGCGCGGCCGGCCTGGGTCAGGGGGCTGGGGCTGGGCACCACCTCGGCGTCCATCAGGTTCATCAGTATTTTGCGATAGGGCTTTTGCGCGAAACTGATCTTGACCATATAGACCCGGAGGTCCAGGCCAAAGTGCTTGGCGGCCATGGACAGGGCCGTGCCCCACTGGCCGGCCCCGGTTTCCGTGGTCAGCCGCCTGATGCCGGCGGCCTGGTTGAAATAGGCCTGGGCCACGGCGGAGTTGCTTTTGTGGCTGCCGGAGGGGGACACGCTTTCGTTTTTGAAATAGATGCGGGACTTGACCCCCAAGGCTTTTTCCAGATCCAGAGCCCGAACCAGCGGGGTCGGCCGCCACTTGGCCAGGGCCTGGCGCACCGGTTCGGGAATCTCGTAAAACCGGCGGTCGCCGAATTCCTGCTCGATCAGGCTTTCGGGAAAGATGGTTTTGAGATCCGAGGGGTTGACCGGTTTACGGTCCACCGGGGACAGGTAGGGGCCCAAGGGATTCGGCAGATCCGCCTGGACGTTGTACCAGGCCCTGGGAACTTCACAGGTGAGGGTGGAGTTGGCGGGGCGGTGGTCCAGGTTCGGGTGGTTCATGGTCGTTTCTCCTTCGCGTCGGTTCGGCCGCAAGGCCGGTTTGGGAATAAAAAAAAGCCCGCTCGGGTTACCGGCGGGCTTTAAAGCTTGAGGCGAGGTCGGTTAGGCGCGTGACGAAGCGCCGACTCGCTGGAGCCAGCCCGAGGATCCACGCCACCACCACACGAAGCTCGCGCTCGCGTTGAAATTGGGGGCCGACTCAAGGGCTGACAGGGTACAATTCATCATGGATGGTATTATCTCCGAATCTCCTTCAAATGTCAAATCTTTTTTTCCCAATCTTTCCGGGACTGCCGCCTCATGGCCTGGCGGGCGATCTCCATCCATCGCCTGGCGAGGCGGTCAGGACCCGCCCGGATGCTTGCGCATCCTGTCCGCCGAGGGCCAAGTGTCTTTGGCCGGACCGTTCGGCTTTCTTTCACCCCGTTTTTTCCGAAAAAACCTGACCCCGTTGGCCGCCGGACCTTGAGCCGCCGGATCCGGCCAGCCCTCTTTTTCCATGTGGCGGACATACTCTGTTTCGTCGGCCCTGGTCTTGACTTTTCCATCGAGCCGCGCCAGGCGCAGAGCCTCGTATATCTCCTTGATCCTCGGCCCCTGGGGCAGCCCCAGGGCCATCAGATCGCTCCCGCTGGAGAGGGGTTTGACCTGGAAATAACTGGTCAGGAAACCGACCCCGGCCTGGGAAAGGGCCGTGTTTTCAGTCTTGGCCATGATAAAAAGAATGGTCGGCCAACTGAAACCGGAAAACAGACGATAGGCCAGGCTGGGGGCCAGGGAGCCCATATTTTTCTTGAAACGGGTGAGGATCTCGTCGGCCGCCGGACGTTCCATGGTCAGGACCAGGGCTTCCTTCTTTTTCAGGGTCAGGGAGTCGGCCAGTTCGTTCAACTCGTGGGGTCTGAGGCCGTCGGTGAGGGCCAGCAGATAGATCAGCCAGGCCTCACCCAGCCGCTCGGGAAAGGTCAGGGCCAGCCAGTCGCGCACCCGGCGGACCTGGTTGAAGAGTTGATCGTGCTTGGGGTTCAGGGAAATCCGCCGGTGTATATAAGCCAGCAGCCCGAAATCGTTCAGGCGTCTGATGGCCGGCCCCGGATCGTCCTCGCTCAGAATCAGTTTCAGCTCGTGCAGGAGCCGGCGCCGGTCGATGCTCGTCAGAAAATTGTTGCTCACCGCCCCTTCCAGGAGGCTGGCGGTCATTTTGCTGATCTTGAAGCCCAGGCGGGCCTCAAAGCGCACCGCCCTGAAGGCCCGGGTGGGGTCCTCGACAAAGCTCAGATTGTGCAGCACCCGGATAAAGCCGTCCTTGATGTCCTGATAGCCGCGATAAAAATCCATCACCTCGCCGAAATTATTGCTGTTCAAGGCCACGGCCAGGCTGTTGATGGTGAAGTCGCGGCGGTAGAGATCCATGCGCAGGGAGCCGTTCTGCACCACCGGCAGGGCGCCCGGGTGTTCATAGTATTCCCGGCGGGTGGTGGAAACATCCAGCACAAACCCTTCGACCGTCTCCAGCGTGGCGGTTTTGAAGCGAGGGTGGCGGATGACCTTGGTGATCTTGCGGGCCTTGGCCACGCGCGCCACGAACTCGTCGATGTCGCCGTCCATGGTCAGATCCACATCGTGGCTGGTTTTACGCATGATCAGGTCGCGCACGCAGCCGCCCACGGCGTAGAGATTGACCTCCATCTGATCGGCCACCTGGCCCATCTGTTCCAGGAGGGCCAAAAGGGCCGGAGCCAGCTTTTCCCGCATCAGGGCGGCCACGTTGCGGCGGCTGGGATCGGAGCGGGCCGCCGCCGATCCGCCCTCCTCCCCTTCGGTGCCGGCCAGCACCTGCAACAGGTCCGTGCGGGTGATCACGCCCACGGGCTGGCGGTCCTCCACCACCGGCAGGACCCGCTGCTTGCGATCCACAATGATGTTCTTGATTTCGGCGAACGAGGCTTCGG
>JAVBTP010000012.1:0-3531 GCA_031556115.1 Candidatus Adiutricaceae bacterium | reverse complement strand
TAGATTTTGACAGCGAAAGCGAAGAGGGCTTCACCGCGCTGCGGGACAACCCCGTCACCGACCTCGGCGAATTTTTCGGCAACAAGCTGAAAAAAGCTCTGGCCGGCTATGGCCGGGCGCCGTACCACAACGACCAGGTCGCGGTGATGGGTCTGTATGCCGCCACGCCCGGGCGTCTGGCCCTGACCCATTACCAAAAGTATACCTGGGCCAATTATAGAAAGGCCCTGATCGAATGGCAAAAAGATTTCGCCTGGATTTTCAGGGTTACCCAGGAAACCCCGCCGGGTGTGACCAAAAAAGCCAAGTCGGGCAAAAGGACGGGAATATATGTGGGGGCGCCCACCCCCCGGGATGTGGTCCTGGCCGCCTATGGCGCGCGGGCCGACGACAGGCTGATAAAGGCCACCGTGGACCGCCTCTTGAAATGCGTTGTCGGCGGCGAGCCCTTGCCGCGCGACCTGATGGAGGCCGCCGTGACCCGGGCCTCGAACCGCCCCGGATTTGAGAGGGAATGGGAATGGAACCACTGTTTAAGCGTGGCGTGCGCCCTTTATAAAGGCTTTCGCGCCCGAAATCCAAACCACAGGAGGGTATACAGCATGGGCCTGGAAGCCGACAACACCAGCCGCGACTACCTGTACGGCCGCCTTTTAGCCATCGCGGAACACATTGAAAACACCGCCTTGAAAATGATCGGTGAAAACCGCCCCACCAACGCCGAACGCCTGATGCCGCGTTTTTCGGCCCGCCCCCACCACACCTGGAAAATGATCCAAGAGAGCCTGAACCCCTATCAATTGGGCCTGAAAGCCAGACGGCCGGGGCTGTCGGCCCATCTGGCCCAATGCCTGGACCAGGTCATGGATCTTTTCAGTTCCGCCGAGTTTGAGCGTGACGAGAAGCTATCAGGAAAATATCTCCTGGGCTACAGCCATCAGCGCAATGCCTTGTATGCGAAAAAAGCCGCGCCCCAGGACGGGAATCAACAACAGGAGGGAAACGACTCATGAGCCCGCTGCGCAAAAAAATCGATTTTGCCTTCATCGTGACCGTCAACAATGCCAACCCCAACGGCGATCCGTTGAACGGCAATCGCCCCCGCTATAATTTTGACAATTTTGGCGAGATCAGCGATGTCTGCCTGAAAAGAAAAATCCGCAACCGCCTTCTGGATGAAGGCCACGGCATTTTTGTCCAGTCCGACGACCGCAAAACAGATTCCGCCACCTGCCTTAAGGCCAGGGCGGAGTCGGGGCTGGGCGAAAAAATATTCAAAGACAAATCCGTCACCAACGAACAAATATTGAATCTGGCCTGCGCCAAATGGCTGGACGTGCGCGCTTTTGGCCAACTGTTCGCCTTCAGCGGCGCCAAAGGGAAAAAGGCGGAAGACGCCGAAGACGACGGCCATAAAAAAGCCGACGGCGTCTCCGTGCCCATTCGCGGCCCGGTGAGCGTCCGCCCGGCCTTCAGCGTGGCCCCCGTCTCCGTCACTTCGACCCAGATCACCAAAAGCGTCAGCGGCGAAAGCGACGGCGGCAAAAAGGGTTCCGACACCATGGGCCTGAAGCACCGGGTCGATTACGGCGTCTATGTGGCCTTCGGCAGCATGAACCCCCAACTGGCCGAGCGCACCGGTTTCAGCGACGACGATGCCGAGGCCATCAGGAAAATCCTGCCCAGCCTGTTCGAAAACGACGCCTCCTCGGCCCGCCCCGAAGGGAGCATGGCCGTCAGCCACGTCTTTTGGTGGGAACAGGAGGCCGGCGACGTGAAATACTCCTCGGCCAAAGTACACGGCAGCCTGACGGTGGCGGAAGACGGCTCTTTCACCATCAACGAGTCCGCCACTCCCGGCCTCCAGCCCATGATTATCGAAGGGTTTTGATATTATTAACCCGGCGGTTGGCGAAGTCGGTTCCCGGCGGCGGAAGTCCAGTGATTGCGGGCTTTGGCGAAATCACGGGTATGACTTATTTTGTTGCCGGAATAATAACCCGTGAACACCCGCTATGCCGAAGCCGACCTGGTGGAGTTTCTTTTTGAAAACCGCGGGTGGCGGTCTTTGACCAGAAACCGCGCGCGACGACCTGGACGCCTATCCGCCGTTCACCGTCAATGGGGTGGTGATGGCGGCCTGGGGAGCTTCCGGTTCTGCGCTGTGTTTGTTTTTCCGCTCCGAAACGGGTGTTTGCCATCGGGGCGGTTATCGACTATAATATCCGGAGTATTTATAGAGATTGTCGTTGTTATAAAAGAGATTCATCGTAAAAACCAAAAAACCATTTTTTAAGTCAAAATATCATCATTCTCATCTATAAAATTATATTTTTATTATATGGTTTGATGAAAAACAAGCCCATCCATCATTGTCCACGGGAGGTGATTATGAAAGTCGCTGAACTTTTCATGGCCGGACGGATCACGGACCCTTTCACGGTTCTGGGGGCTCATGCCCACCGCCAAGAGGGCCGCTCGGGCACCATGTTCCGGGCTTTCATCCCCGGCGCCCGCAAGGTATCCGCCCTTTTGCCGGACGGTGAACGGGAGTTGACCCGAATCCTGGAAGGCGGCCTGTTCGAGGGCTTCAAGCCCGGCGCCCATGACTTCAAACCCTATCGCCTCCGGGCCGACTTTGAACCGGGCGGGCTCTCCACTTTCCACGACGCCTACAGTTTCGGCCCGGTGCTGTCGGAGTTCGACCTTTTTCTCTGGAACCAGGGCAATCATTACCAGATCTATAACAAACTCGGCGCCCACCCCATGGTCCACGAGGGAGTGGCCGGCGTGGCTTTCGCCGTCTGGGCCCCCTCGGCCAAAAGAGTCAGCCTGGTGGGCGACGGCAACTTTTGGGACGGCCGCCGCCATCCCATGCGGCCCCGGGGCTCATCCGGGGTCTGGGAACTCTTCATCCCCCAGGCCCGGCCCGGCACCCTGTACAAATACGAAATCACCACCCAGGACGGCACTCTCCTGATCAAGAGCGACCCCATGGCCTTCCGGATGGAGCAGCGGCCCAAGACCGCCTCCGTGGTGTACGACCTGAACCGATACGCTTGGAACGACGGCCAGTGGCTGGACCAGCGAACCAAAACCAATTTCCTGACCCGGCCCATGAGCATTTATGAGGTCCACCTGGGCTCGTGGCGCAAAAAGCGGGGCTGGGAATGGCTGAGCTACCGCGAGGCGGCCGACCTCCTGGTGCCGTATGTCAAGGATATGGGCTTCAACTGGGTGGAGTTCATGCCTCTGGCCGAACACCCCTTCGACGCCTCCTGGGGCTATCAGGTCACGGGCTATTTCGCGGCCACCTCCCGCTTCGGCGAACCCGACGATCTCCGATACCTCATCGACCGCTTTCACCAGGAGGGCATCGGGGTCATCATGGACTGGGTGCCGGCCCATTTTCCCAGAGACGCCTATGCCTTGGAATACTTTGACGGCACTCATCTTTATGAGCATCAGGACCCTCGCCAGGGTGAACACCTTGACTGGGGCACCCTGATCTTCAACTACGGGCGCAACGAG
>JAVBTP010000142.1:0-2757 GCA_031556115.1 Candidatus Adiutricaceae bacterium | reverse complement strand
CCGAATGGTTACTGTTTTTCACCGGCGAGTATACCCCACCCACGACGATGCGGCGACATGAAAACCGGGCCACGAAGGCGCGCCCCGGACCGGATCCCATTTTCCCCACCGCCGACGATGCGGCGACATGAAAACCGAACCCGCGAAGGCGCCCCCCCATGCCGGATCCCAATTTCCCCACCGCCACGACTTCACGTGATTAGTCTAAGGTGTATGTCAATTTCTTGGATAGAAGGATAGTATCACCCAAGGCCTTAAAAGTCAAGCATAAAATCAGGCTTATACAGAAAGGACCGCCGGCGCATCAGAGCGGCCGCCAACGTTTCCGAGGCCAGACCGGCCACCGGGAACCGTTCGGCCGGAGACCGCGGACGCACATGCGCCAGGCGCCTGGAGTGTTTCATAATTTATCTGCCTTTAGTCAATTGATTTCGGGCTTTGCCGAAATCACGGGTATGACTTATTTTGTGGCCGGAGCAATAAATCCTTTTTTCCCCGAGTCCGGCCCCGAACCGGGTTCCGCGCGTCGGGCTGGACAAACCCGTTTCGATGACTATTGTTATTGAGTATGGTTCGCCAGCGGGCGGCGAACTGAAACGTTCCCTCGGAGGTACTTTATGACGGAAATATCCAAACCCCCGAAAGACGAGGACCACCTGAAGGAAAAGCTTCACCGAATCACGGATCGGGCCGTTGATTCCGTGGAAGATGTTGTGGATCAAGCTCGAGAAGCGGCCGAAAAAGTTGGGGCCAAAGGTCGGGCGGCCAAGGACTGGGTGCGGGAAAAAGGGGATCAGGCCAGGGAGAACCTGGCCCAGGCCCAGCGGAGTTTTAAGGAAAACACGGAAAAGGCCAAAGACTGGACCGAGGAGAAAGGCGAGCGGGCCAAAGAGAAGCTGGCTCACGGCGCGGACCGGGTTAAAAACTGGACCGGCCAGACGGCCGGCAAGATCAAGCGCTGGGCCGACGAGGATGAGAATAAAAAAGCGTAGCCGGTTGGCGCCCGCCGTTTCCGTGAAAAAATTCGCGGCCTGACCGGAGCGGCCGTCCCCACCCCGGGGACGGCCGCTCCGTCAATGGCGCGGGCTCACCCGGCCTTCGCCGGGTTAGAGTATGCCACGTTTCAAATGTCGTCAATTCCCGGGCCGAAACGCCTCAGCCGCAGCCATTGCCGGCGTTTTGCGCTGTCCGCCGGGAACAATCAAGGCGCAAACAGCTCCAGTATTATGTACCGCATTATTTTGCGCTCAAAGCGGCGAAAAATAATGCTCCGGAAGAGTTACAGGGGCCAGAGCGTCTTTCAGTTTAAAGGACATGAGCATGAAATGAAAAGCGCCTGATTGTATGTCACTTGGCTTTCATGGAACTGACGATCAGGTCGACCTCGTCGTTTTCCCCGACCTGAGTGATGTACATGAATCTGTTGCCCACGGCCGTGATCATGGACACGGCCCGGTGGCCGGTGGTGCGGTCCGAATAGGTGAAGGAAAAGGCCTGGCCGCCACCGAGGTCGCGGAGGCCGGTGCCTTTGAACCGCTGCGCGAGCTTGTGGGCCACCTCGGCCAAAGTTGTTCCCTCATCAAGGGTGCCATTCATGATGGACAAGACGGAAGAGCCGTCATTGGCCGTGAGATACACCCCCTCCTCATCCTTTTCGGCCGTCCAGTGGGGGGGGACGTCAATGGTGAAATAACCGAAATCACGCACTTCGGCCAGGGCCGGCGCGGCCGGAACCCAAGCCAGCCCCAGGGCCGCTCCCAATATTTTCAGCATCAATGAAGGCATTTCGACTTTCTCTCCGTCAGGGCCGGTTCCTCGAAGGGCCGGCCCAGGTCAAAAGGGGGCCCGCTTTTCCGGGCGCCGGCTCACCAGGGCGTGTGCGCCGGTCCCCAGCCCGGCGGATAGGCCGGGCCGCAATCCGGCGGGGCCTCAGGCCCGCAAACCGTGGCCCAGGCCGGGCCGTCATCAGGCAGGACCGCCGGCCGCCCCTGAGCGCCGCCGCCGGGCATCTCGGCCCGGCAGGCGTTGCCCCGGAAGCTGTAGTCAACGATCTTCCCTTTGCGGTCGGTCATCACCGTGGTTTCACAATAATACCTTTGCGGCCACGAGGTCATCGGCAGGCCAAAACCGATGCCCCCGCCCCAGCCGCCGCCGCTGCCGATGAACCCGCCGATGCCGATGGCCGGATAGCCGGCGCCCGAGGTGTAGCTGGAGCGAACGAAAGTGTAGGCCCGCCGCCCGTCGGAGTAGTCATACTGGGATTGGGGCGGCCCCCAGGCGTCCACGAATTGATCGATGTTTTGCCCGTAATAGCTTTCCAGCAGCGTCTGGTACCCTTGGCCGTTGCCTTTCGGGCCGCAGCCGGTCAGGACCAGAAGCCCGATCAGGGCCGCGAGCCCCATCACCACTCTTCTTTTCATAGATTCCCCCTTGCCGCGTTCGGAGTTGATACGTCTTATTGAAGACAGATACATTGTAAAGCGCTCCAGTACCCCGTAACTTCTTAAGTTACGGGGTACTAGTGGTGATCCCGCCAGCTCCAGATGACCCGGCCGATGAGGCGCACTTCATTCGAGCGGCGGTAGATGGTTTCGTAAAACGGGTTCTCCGATTCGATGGCCAAAAGCTTATTTTTTTCGGCCCATCTCAACCGCTTGACCGCGCACTCCCCTGCCTCGAAATCCCAGCACAGCACATAGACCCGGCCTTCGCGCAGGCCCCGAGGATCGTTTTGGGCCAAATCGGTCAACACAATGC
>JAVBTP010000301.1:0-2613 GCA_031556115.1 Candidatus Adiutricaceae bacterium | reverse complement strand
GGCCAGGCTGGTGACGGCCGCCGTGGCTTGGGGGCGGGGAATAAAGGCCTCCACCAGGCGGCCGTCGGCCAGGCTGAATTCGGCGGTGACCGGGGTCCGGAAACCCTGGCCCAAGCTGAAAGAGGCCAGGGGACGGCCGCTGAGGTCGTCATCCAGGAGGGCCGTCAGGCGGGCTTCCAATACCCGTCGGCCGCTGGCCTGGTCCAGCACGGTGTCGGCCAGGGAGCCCAGATATCGGGCCTGGTCGCGGGCCGCGAAAAAGTGGACCCGGCCGGCGGTGTCGGTCACGGCCAGGGTTTCCCCATGAGGGGAAAAGGTGATCAGCGGACTGGCCCGGCCGGCCTGGTCGGTGATCAGGGCCAGGTGGCGGCGGGTGAGGGTTTTGGTTCGGTCGTGGTCCGGCCGCAGATAGTCGATGCGGTTGAGATCGGGATTGACCAGAAAGAGGGGGGTGTCCAGTTCGGCCGGGCCGCAGTCTTCCAGACAGGGGGGGCCGAGCACGAAATTGGGCCGCATATTCTTGTAATTGAACCCAAGCACGTCCATGTTCTGAAAGCCTTGGCCGGCCAGGCTCCTCTGGGCCCGCTCCAACGTGGCCGGGTCCACCCCGGCGCCCAAGCCGAAAAGTCGGGCATTGGCCGGGGCCAGGAGGCCGGCCTCGGTCCGATGGACCTGATAGGGGGCCAGGAGGCGGTTTTGTTCCTCCCGAGCCGCGGCCTCGGCTTCCTCCCAGGCCTGGGTCTCCAGGAGGTTGTACCAGGACCAGGACCGGTGTTGCCTGGTTTTCAGGTCAAAGACATCCAGAGAATGGGCGGTGGAAACGATCAGGACCCGGCGGCCGGGGTCCACCGTCCAGTTGGGGTTGTCCAGAGCGGAGAGCTTTAACAGTTCCCGCCCGGTCACGGGGTCGAGCACGGCCGCCTCGCCGAAAGATCCTCCCCACGAGGAAGCCACCAGCAGAAAATTTTCCACCGGGTGGAAGCCGGACAGGGAACTGGGCTGATACCGCCACAGTTCCCGTCCCCCGGCCCGTTCGTAGCCCGCCAGGGCGGCCGTGCCCGGGACCTGGGTGACGATGAGGCGCCGGTTATGGAGAGCCATGATCTCCGGCGTGGCCCCCTGGTCGGTGGGGTATCGGCCTTGGATGACCAGGCGGGCCGGAGGGAAATCGCCGGCCGGCCCGACGCTTTCCCCGGTGGGGGGCGCCTCCGTTTTGGCTCTGCTCAGGTAGGCTTCGTATTCCGTGGTCCAGGCCTCGCTGGGCCGGAGGCCGAAACTGGCCTGGCGGGTCTCCACCAGGGCCTGGAGGTCGATCTGCCATTTGAGGTAGCCGGACCAGCCCGGCCACTGGTTGAAGCCAGGCAGGCTCCGTATTTCCGCGTCCAGGGTCTTTATTTGCTGCCGGATCGGCTCGCTCTCGGGCGGCGCGGCGAAGAGGGGCAATCCCTCCTCGTGGCGGCCGGCCTTGGCCATGGCGGCTTCGATCAGCCGGCCGACTTTGGGGTTGGGGTTTTTTTCGGCCGCTTCCCGAAGGGTGAACACCTGGCCCTCGCGCTGGGCGGTGAGGGTCGGATCGGCCCCGGCGGCCAGCATCAGGGCCGGAATGAGGGGATCGGGATCGGTGCCGGCGGCCAGCATCAGGGGAGTCAGGCCCCCGGCCGCTCCCAGATTGGGGTCGGCTCCGGCGGCGATGAGGGTTGAAACCAGGCGGGGCCCCGACTTGTTGCGCGCGGCGTAAAACAGGGCCGTGCCGCCTTCTTCGCTTTGGGCATTAAGGTCCGCGCCGGCCGTGAGAAGCACGTCCAAAGCCGGCAGTACCTGCCAGTCACGATCAGTATGGGTGCCGGCGAAAACCATGAGAGGGGTGAGGCCTCCCGGCCCCTTGAAGTTGACGTCCGCCCCGCCTTCCACCGCTTTTTTTATGGCCGCCGCGTCGCCCCGGGCTCCGTCGCCGGCGCAGAGATCCAAAAATTCCTCATTCGTCAGAGCCAGAAGCGGCGCGGCCCACAGCGCCCCCAACCAAAAGGCGATAAAGATCCACAGGGCTCTCCGGGGCAGGGTCACGTCTTCACTCCTTGGCGAGGTCTTTCATCCTTCAATCCCAATCTATAATTATAACCCGTCGGCCCCTCTTTGACAATCGCGTTGGACTTGAGTTGGCAGACTTGAGGCGGACAAGTCATGCCGAAGGCGGGTGGTTGAGGGGTTGAAAATCCGCATCAATCTCCACCGTCCGGATCATCTCCCGGACAAAGACGCCGGTCAGAAACCCCAAAGCTTCGAAGTCCAAAAAATGGACGGCCGCGAGGTCGAAGAGGAGGCGGAATTCGGCGGGAAACTCCTCGTCGGCTTCGTGAAAAATCAGTTGGAGAGGGATTTTGGAAAAAGGATGAAACAGCCAGGCCCGGCCGCCGGACGGTGGGTGGGCGAGGGCCGTTCCCTCCAATCGTTCGGCGGCGGCCGCGAGGGCCGGGAGGTCGTCGCCAAAGGTCCGTTCCAGGGGCCGGCAAAAACTGTCGCCGGCCAGACCCTGGCGGCTCTCCACCAGGCCGGTCAGGCGGCCCAGGGGCCGGAACTCACCGGTGGGTTCCCCCCGGCCCCGGCTCAGGGCAT
>JAVBTP010000042.1:0-4571 GCA_031556115.1 Candidatus Adiutricaceae bacterium | reverse complement strand
CGAACGCTTTGGGCTTGCCGCCGGAGCGGGTCAAGTTCGCGGTGATTTCCATGGGCACCAAGGGGTTTCTGGGCCTGGGCCGGCGGCCGGCCAAAATATCCGTCGATCCCGACGATCCCCGGCTGGAC
Source organism: Candidatus Adiutricaceae bacterium (assembly GCA_031556115.1). GTDB lineage: Bacteria > Desulfobacterota > Desulfarculia > Adiutricales > Adiutricaceae > Adiutrix. The sequence continues at coordinate 4,443 of JAVBTP010000042.1, read as the reverse complement.
CTATCGTCCGAAGAGGAGGCGCGGGAGCGGCCTCGGCCCCGAAACGCCTCGCCGTCCCGGCCCGAACGGCCGACGGCCGCCGCCGACCCGCCGGCCGAACGCTTTCGGCCGGAAACGAAAAAGAGGGGCCCCGCGGAACGGGGGAAAGATCACCCGGGCAAAGACCGTCAGGAAAAAGACCGGGGACCGGCCTTTGGGAAAGAACGGGGCGGGCGCGTTTCCAGTGCGCCCGTTGAGCCGAAGAACACCCCTCAATCGCCGCCCTCCGCGCCCGCCCCCCGAACGCCGTTACCCGCGGCCGGCCCCAAGGCGGACCAAAAACCCGTGACCGCCGCCGAGGTCCGGCCCTTGGCTTGGGACCACCTGCCCCCGCCCCCCACCCGTCCCGGGCCGGAGGAAATTTTGCGGGAACCCGACCAGGCCGCTGAAATGGCGGCGGCCATTGTCGGCGAAATAGCCGGGCGGATGGGCTTCACGGTTCGGGTGACGGCCGGCCGCCTCGGGGCCCGCCTGGTTCTCTCTCTGGACAGTGAGGACAACGCCCTGTTGATCGGCGCCCGGGGCGCGACCCTGGAGGCCCTGCAACTCCTCACCGCCAAGATCCTGGCCCGGCGCCTGGCGGCCGCCGGGCTCGAGGCGGAAGGCGACCGCCGGGTGGTGCTGGATGTGGCCGACTACCGGTTCCGGCGGTGGACCCATTTGCTGGACTCTCTCAAGACCCTCGGCGAGCAGGCCCGGCAGACTCATAAACCCCAGGTCATGGCCGGGCTTTCGCCGGCCGAACGGCGCCTGGTCCAGTCCGCCCTGCGTCCTTTCAAAGACCTGACGGTCCAGCCCGGCGGCCATCGCGACTGCCTGACCATCTCCACTCAGGCCGCCCGACCTCACCACCACCATCGCCGCAAATCCGGACGCGCCCCCCAGGGCGGTTCGACGTCCTGAATCTTTGGCTTGAAGCCACCCGGCTCTTCACGGCAGCGCACGGTGCGGACGCCGTTTTCGAGAGTCCGGGGGTCTCTTTTTTCGGAGTGCGTTCATGAATCCCCATTACGACCAAATCGCCCGTGAACTGGGTCTCAATCCCCGACAGGTGGAAGCCTGCGCCGCCCTGTTGGCCGAGGACGCCACCGTCCCCTTTATCGCCCGCTATCGCAAGGAGGCCACCGGCAGCCTCGACGAGGTGGCCGTGGCCAATATCCGCGACCGCCTGGCCGAACTGGCCGAGTTGGACGCCCGCCGCCAGGCCATTCTCAAGTCCCTCACCGAGCGGGAGCTTTTGACCGACGAACTGAAGGAAAAGGTTTTAGGCGCCGAAACCCTCACCGCCCTGGAAGACGTCTACCTGCCCTACCGCCCCAAGCGGCGCACCCGGGCCACCATCGCCAAGGAACGCGGCCTGATGCCCCTGGCCGAGGCCTTGTGGGCACAGAATCCGGCCGACGATCCCCTGGCCTTGGCCGCCGCCTGGGTTGATCCGGAAAAAGAGGTGCCCGGACCGGCCGAGGCCCTGGCCGGAGCCCGCGACATCCTGGCCGAACGGGTCAGTGAAACGGCCGAGGCCCGCGACCGGCTGCGCCACCTGTTTGAAGATCAGGGCGTGATCCAGAGCCGGGTGCTCAGCGGCCAGGAGGAGGCCGGGGCCAAGTTCCGCGACTATTTCGAGTGGGAGGAGCCCATCAAGACCGTGCCCTCTCACCGCTTGCTGGCCATGCGCCGGGGCGAGACCGAAGGTTTTCTCAGCCTGTCCCTGAAGCCGTCGGAAGAGAGGGCTTTAGAGCTTTTGACCGGCTTTTTCGTCAAAAACGATTCTCCCGCCGGGCTTGAGGTCCGGGCCGCGGTGGTGGACGGGTATAAGCGCCTCCTGGCCCTGTCCATGGAAACCGAAATCCGGCTCCTGTCCAAAAAAAAGGCCGACCTGGAAGCTATCGGCGTTTTTGCCCGCAATCTCACGGAACTCCTCCTGGCCTCGCCTCTGGGCGCCAAGCCGGTGTTGGCCATCGACCCGGGCTTCCGCACCGGCTGCAAGGTGGTGGCCCTCTCCCCCGAAGGCGCGCTTTTGGAATACGAAACCATCCAACCCCACGCCTCGGACCACGCCCGGATCGCGGCCGGAAAAAGCCTTTTGCATTTGACGGCCAAATACCAGCCGGCGGTGGTGGCCGTCGGCAACGGCACGGCCGGCCGGGAGACCGAGGCCTTTGTCCGGTCCCTGCCGGATTGGAAGCTGCCGGTGGTCATGGTCAATGAAAGCGGGGCTTCCATCTATTCGGCCTCGGAGGTGGCCCGCCGGGAATTTCCCGATCTGGACCTCACCATCCGCGGAGCCGTCTCCATCGGCCGCCGGCTGATGGACCCCCTGGCCGAACTGGTCAAGATCGACCCCAAGTCCATCGGCGTGGGCCAATACCAGCACGACGTCAACCAGGCCGATTTGAAGCGCGGCCTCGACGACGTGGTGATCAGCTGCGTCAACCGGGTGGGGGTGGAGGCCAACACCGCCTCCGAGGAATTGCTGGCCTACGTCTCCGGCCTGGGCCCCTCGCTGGCCAAAAACATCATCAAGTTCCGCGGCGAACACGGGGCCTTCAAAAGCCGCCTCGATTTCCTCAAGGTGCCCCGCCTGGGCCCCAAGGCCTTTGAGCAGTGCGCCGGCTTTCTGCGCCTGCAGGGCGCGGCCAACCCTCTGGACCGGAGCGCCGTGCATCCCGAATCCTATCCGGTGGTGGAAAAAATGGCCGCCGACCTGGGGGCCACCATCCCCGACCTGTTGAGCCGGGCCGAACTGCGGGGGCGGATCAAGCTGTCCTCCTACGTCACCGAAAAAATCGGCCTCCCGACTCTGAACGACATCATGGCCGAGCTGGAAAAGCCCGGACGCGATCCCCGTGAGGAATTCAAACCCTTCGCCTTCGCCGAAGACGTCGGTAAAATGGAAGACCTGATCCCCGGTATGAAGTTGCCCGGCATCGTCACCAACGTCACCGCTTTCGGGGCTTTCGTCGACGTCGGGGTCCACCAGGACGGGCTGGTCCACATCAGCGAACTGGCCGACACCTTTGTCAAAGACCCCTCGGCCGTGGTCAAGGTCCACCAGCGGGTTACGGCCACGGTCCTGGAGGTGGATCTCCCCCGCAAGCGCCTGGCCCTGAGTTTGAAAACGAATCCGGGCTCGGGCGGGCGGCGTTCCGCGCCGGGCGAGGCCCCGGCCGGCGGCGGTGAAAAACGGCGCTTTCCGGCCGGCGACAAACGCGGAGGCGGCCAGCGGCCGGCCCCCAAGGCTGAGCCTCAGCCGTTCAACAATCCCTTCGCCGCCCTGAAAAAAAAGTGAGGATGAAAATTATCCATGATAATTTTCACCGACGTCCGCTCTGAAGAAAGTGACCGGCAAATTTTTGGAGTTTCAACCATGCCCGACGGCTCGCGTTTCAAGTATCTGGATCTCATCACCGGCCTCTTCGCCACGCTTTTGATCGTCTCCAACCTGGCCTCCACCCGCATCATCGATTTCGCCTGGGGTTTCGAGTTCGACGCCGGCACCCTGATGTTCCCCTTCACCTATATTTTCAACGACCTCCTCACCGAGGTCTACGGCTACGGCCGCAGCCGGCGGGTCATCTGGATCGGCTTTCTGGCCCTCGTCATCTCGGCCGTGTCCCTGGGCCTGGTGGGCCTCTTCCCCCCGGCCGCCGGCTGGAACCAGGCCGAGGCCTGGAAAGCCGTCATGGGCCTGGTGCCCCGCATCGCGGGGGCCAGCCTGGCCGCCTATTTCGTGGGCGAGTTCGTCAACTCCTATGTCCTGGCCAAACTCCAGGTCAAGACCGAAGGCCGCCACCTGTGGCTCCGGCTCATCGGCTCCACGGCCGTGGGCCAGATCTTCGACACTCTCATCTTCGCTTCCATCGCCTTCATCGGGGTGCTGGAATGGGATCTGTGGCTGACCCTGGTGTGGTCCAATTATTTCTTCAAAGTGGGCATCGAAATCGTCCTGCTGCCGCTGACCATCTTCGTGGTGCGCCGAGTCAAAAGAATCGAGAACTCGGACGTCTACGACCGCGAAACCCGTTTTTCCCCCTTTCGCTGGAGCGCATAAACGTGACCGGCCGGGAGGTGACGGAAGGCTTGAAGAAAGCCTGGCTCAGGCAGGTCCAAAAGGCCTATCTGAACCTGATCTGGCAACATGGGCTCCGCCTCAAGTCACCGGCCACCCTGGCCCTGATGAAAGGCCGGAGCGTCTGGGGCCGCTGGGCGGAGGCCGAACGCCGCCTGACGCTGAGCGAGGAACTTTTCGAGCACCCGTGGCCGGCGGTTCTGGGTATTCTGGGGCACGAACTGGCCCACCAGATGGTCAGCGACCTGGTCCCCGGTGCGGAGGCCCGGGCCCAACCCGACCACGGCCCGGCTTTTTTGCAAATGGGGGCGCGCCTGGGCCTGGACCCTTTCTAT
>JAVBTP010000055.1:0-4869 GCA_031556115.1 Candidatus Adiutricaceae bacterium | reverse complement strand
TTGCCGTCGCAGCCGCCTTCAAACCGAATATTCCGCACCAGCCCCTCATCTATTTCAAAGTCAATGCGCTTGGAACACACGCCTTTGGGGGCAAAAGTCCTGTTCGTCATGCGGGTCGCTCTCCTGTGGCCATTCCTCCGTCAAGCCACGGAAAGCCCGACGGGGAATGGCCTTATAGGCCGTGATTGATCATGCCCCAGAGGCGCTCGGTTTCGGCCTCCTGCCGGGCGGCCGCCTCCCGGCCCAGTTCATGGTCATAGCCGATGAGGTGCAATAGCCCGTGCACCAGATAGAAATAGAACATCTCGCCCTCGGTGTACCCCAGGGGCGGCGCCTCCCGCTGAATGGTCTCGGCGGAAATGACGATGTCCCCCAGCACCCGCGGGCCGCCGGACGGCCCCTCCCCCTCCTCCAGGGCAAAGGCCAGCACGTTGGTGGGGGCGTCGACCCGGCGGTATTCGTAATTGATCCGGCGCATTTCCTGGTCACCCACCACGGTCACCGACACCTCGGCCTCGGCCAGATCCAGTTCCCTCAGCAGCTTGGCCAGGCGGCGGCGCAGATTGGCGGTCTTAATGGGTAACGCCTTTTGGCGGTTCGACAGGTAGATGGCCATAAAGCTCCTTGGCCGTTTCGCTCTTGTTCCCCACCTGCCGGGCGCCTTTGGGGTCCTCGAGAGCCGACGGGACCGTCGGTTTTTTGGCCCCGGGCTAGGCCACCCGGTGGTGATAGATGCCGATGAGGATGGTGGTGAAGGTGTTGGTGACCTCGGAAATTTCCCGGGCGCGGAGATAACAGTCGTCGAGTTGGCCGTCGTTGAAAATCTGATTGACCAACTGGCGGACCATGTTGCGGATCTTGGCCGGGGACGGTTCGGACAACGACCGGGTGGCCGCTTCGCAGATATCGCCGATCATCACCAGCCCGGCTTCCTTGGAGCGGGGCCGGGGGCCGGGGTAGCGGTAGTCGCCCTCGTTGATCTCCGGTTGACCCTCCTGGCGCTGCTCTTTGGCCTTGTGATAGAAATAGGCCATCAGGCTGGTGCCGTGGTGCTGTTCGATGATGTCGATGATGCTTTGCGGCAGCCCGCTCTCCCGGGCCAGCTCCGCGCCCTCTCGGACGTGGCCGATGAGGATCAGGGCGCTCATGGACGGAGCCAGGGTGTCGTGCCGGTTTTCACCGGTCTGGTTTTCCACGAAATAGAGCGGCTTCTTCATCTTGCCGATGTCGTGGTAATAGGCCCCGACTTTGGCCAGGTGGGGGTTGGCCCCGATGGCTTCGGCCGCGGCCTCCACCATGGCCCCGACAATCACCGAATGGTGATAGGTGCCCGGGGCCGAAAGCATCAGTTCCCGGAGCATGGGCCGATCCAGATTTCCCAATTCCAGCATCTTGAGATTGGTGTTGAAGCCAAAGGCGGCTTCGATGAGGGGAATCAGGCCGCTGGCCACCACCGCCGAAAGGACGCCGGACAGGGCGGCCGCGCCGAAATTATACGCCGTCTGGCGGCTCCACTGCATGTCGTTGAAAAGCGTCAGCCCCAAAAGGGTCAGGCAGTTGATGACCATGATCCAAAAAGCGGCCGGGATCAGATGGCCCCGTTCGTTCATGTTCCGGAGGCACCAGATGGCGGCGATGGCCCCGTTGTAGCAATAGATCAGGGCCTGGAAGCGGCCGTCGCCGGGGGTGACCACCGCGGCCACCGCGGCCGCGAAAAGGGCCATGAAGGCCGCCTTGCGGGTGCCGAAAAAGATGGCCACCAGCATGGCGGCGGTGGCCATGGGCATGGCGTGGAAAACGGTGCGGCTGTCGAGGAAGTCAAAATCCCAGGCCAGGCTGGCGCCGAAAATCTGCGACATATGGGCCATCAAAGCCACCAGGATCAGGACCAGGGCGATGAAGGCCATTTCCCGGGGGGGTATGGGCTGGAACCGGCTCCGGGGCCCGATATTGGCCAGAACCAGGCTGACGTTGAAGAACACGAACAAAGCCGTAAACAGGCCCACAAAGCGCAGCAGCCACTCGGCGCCCCCGGCCGAACTTTTCATGATCTTGATTTTTTCCATCACCTCGGGCGTGATGATGGAACCTTCCCGCACCACCACCTCGCCGGCGCGGATGTTGAAGTACGACACCGGCACCTGGCTCTTGGCCTCCGTCACCCGCCTTTCGGTCTCCCGGCTGTCGGGCTTGAGATTAGGCTGCATCAGGCCTTTGGCCAGGCGGATGATCAGGGCGATGTCCTCCTGGCTCCAACGGGTCTTCAGCATCCGGGAGCGCATTTCCAAAAAGCGGCCGGCCGATTCCATATCATACAGACCCGCGGCCGAAGGCACCGCGTATTCCAGGCGGGAAGACAGGACAATGATGGAGGCCGCCCGGGGCCGCTGTCCGGAAAAGGGATTGGGGCGGTCCAAAAGCCCCTGGCTCATGACCTCCAGGGCCAGCCCGAGCACCTGCCGCTCCAAGGCGCCGTTGAAACGGAGGCGCACCGCCTCCTCCCAGGCTCGTGATTCCGGGGTTACGTTGAAAACCTGGCGGAAAGCCTTTTCCAACGACTCCAGATCCTTGAATTCCGAATCAGGTTCCTCGCCGTTTAAAGGGGTGCCCACCGGGCGGGTGGTGAGATCCCGTCCCCGGCGGAAAACCGCGGCGGCTTCCTCTTCCAGCATGGCGCTTAAGACGTCGTCCAAAACAAAAACCGGAGCCACCCGGGAGGCGGCCTCCTGCTGCTGCATGTCGGTAAAAGACTGGTCCACCAGCCGGAAGCTGCGGTCGGCCCTGACGGTGTATTCCGCCACATCGCCGACCTGGTAGTTGATGGGGGTGGGAAAGGCCAGAATCACCGTCACCGCGGTCAGGAGCCCCACAAACGCGGCCTGGGCCACTATCTCCCGCGTGCGGAGCCAGTTGAGGCGCTTGCCGAGGCTCCGAAAAAACGGGGCCCTGGAAGGGTGGTGGTGCCGAGCGGTGAGCGCCCTGGTCATTTCAGTGTGTCGCGAGGTCATAGTCGGCCATGGAATGCTAAGTGATACTGGTAATTATTGAACGGCGACCGCCGCCCGCTCGTAGGCTTCGATAATTTTTTTGACCAGCCGGTGGCGGACCACGTCACCGGGGCCGAAACGGCAAAAAGCGATGCCCTGGACGCCGGCCAGGACGGAGACCGCCTCCCTGAGCCCCAAAGGCTGGGCCTGCGGCAGGTCGCTCTGGTCGGGGTCGCCCGTGACCACGGCCTGGGAGCCGGGACCCAGCCGGGTCAAGAACATTTTCATCTGCTCACGGGTGCAGTTCTGGGCTTCGTCAAGAATGACAAAAGCCTGGGCCAGGGTGCGGCCCCGCATGAAGGCCAGGGGGGCCACTTCAATGATCCGCCGTTCGGCCAGCTTGGCGTATTGTTCATAGGGGATCAGGTCATCCAGGGCGTCATGGATCGGGCGCAGATAGGGATTGATCTTTTCGGCCAGGTCGCCCGGCAGAAAACCCAGCCTCTCCCCAGCCTCCACCGCCGGGCGGGGGATGATGATCCGACTCCCCGCCCCCCGCCCCCCAGCGGCCACGGCCATGGCCACGGCCCGCTAGGTCGTGCCGGTGCCGGCCGGCCCCAGGCCGAAGACCAGATCGTTTTGGGTTATGGCGGAAATATAGGCCCTCTGGGTCGGGGTTTTGGCCATCACCTGGCGCCGGGCCAGGGGCGACTCGATCAGGGGGCGGGTATATTCGGCCAAATCAACCTGCGGGTCTCCCAGAACCAGGTTGACCAAGCCTTCCACGTCCCATTCCGAGGGGCTTCGCCCTTCGGCCGCCAGCCGGGCCAAAGCGCCGAGCACTTTGCGGGCGGCCTCGGCCCGGTCCGGCGGGGCCTCGCCCAAATTCAGTTCATAGCCGCGCTGCCCGATACTCACGCCCAAAAGGCGCGAAAGAACCTTGAGATTGGCCGAGCCAGGGCCATAGGCGCGCAAGGCCGCGCCGGCTTCATCCTTCTCCCGCCGGGCTCCGGCCGTTCGTTGTTTTATCCCCATCTCCCTTTGGCGGACTCCTCACGTTTTTCAGGACACATGGCTCATTTTTACCATTATACCCAAGATCGTGACGGAAGCAAGAGCCCAAAACGCGCCGGCCGGACAACCCAACCCGCGGGCCCCGCCACCGGTAACCGGGCCGCAGGGCCTACGCATCCGTAGCCGTTGTGCTGAACATCACATCGTGTTCCGCGTCAATTATCTCGCGGAAGCTCGGCAGCACCGCGTGATATTAACCCGGCAGTCGGCGAAGTCGGTTCTCGGCCACTGAAGTCCAGTGATTTCGGGCTTTGGCGAAATCACGGGTACGACTTATTTTGTTGCCGGAGTAATAACCCGGCAGTTGGCGAAGTCGGTTCTCGGCGGCGGAAGTCCAGTGATTTCGGGCTTGGCGAAATCACGGGTTGAATATGTTTATTGGCGGCGCCATAATTGAATCAACCACCCGATTTCAACTTCGCCGGGAGTGTCAAACCGGCCTTTGCTCTTGGGGTGCCCTTAACGAGTGAAATAATTGACGTTTCCCATATTCGGCCTGGTTTGCGGGCTATCCCTGAAGCCATGAATTTCACGTAATTTTTTATTGTATCAGATAAAAATTAATCCGTCTAAAAAATTCCCCTCTTGGCCAGGGCGCTCTTGGCCAGGGCGAGAGCGTATTAAAAGAGCATAATTGTTTGTAATCTGCTATATTTTGTGTATTAGACTTTAGGAGGCACAAGATGGCGGATTTCATAGCCCATTTTTCGATAATTCCGGATCCCCGTGTGGAGCGCTGTAAGCGGTATCAGTTAATAGAGATATTATTTTTATGCATGGCGGCAGTAATAGCGGACGCTGAGGGTTG
>JAVBTP010000135.1:0-3272 GCA_031556115.1 Candidatus Adiutricaceae bacterium | reverse complement strand
TCCATCTTTTCGGTCATATGCTTGTCCTGTAAAGATCGGCCCCAAGAGGCCTGAGTGGGAATCACCGGCGAAGAACTTCGGACGGGATGTTAGGGCTGTCGAATGGACAGGGCCTTTTATCTCATAACATTGTCGATTTTGGGTAATATTCAGTATAACAAGACTGGAAACCCTACGGTTCAAGGCGGATTTTTTTCGGAAATGCTGCCAAAGAAATTAAATCAGACTCGATCCCGCGTGACCATTGAGGGCCAGCCAGATCGAAAGAATGGAATCTGACGTGTTTAGGCAATATATAATGAAATTTTTCACAATTGTCAAGGAATATGTGCCGACGGGATGAAATTCCCCGCGGCCGGGGCCGCCCGTTCGTACTCGGACGGCCCCGCCAAGCGGGATGGGCGGGTCACCAAATATGGGGCCGGTGCGAAATCATTCCCCGTCAACCGCTTGGTCGCGTCCGGGCATTCGCTCCAAAAGGCTGATAATCGGGTCCAACCAGGAACCTTCCAAGGTTTCCACCTGACCGACATCGCAGCGCCGGGCGAATTCCGGATTCAGGGGCAGCCGGGCCGAAGCCGGAATGCCGAAACGGGCGGCGGTTTCAGCCAGCCGGCTGGGCCCGAAAACCTCGGTTTCCCGGCCGCAGCCGGGGCAGCTGAAAAAGCTGAAATTCTCCACCAGGCCCAAAATAGGAATCTTCATCATCCGGGCCATGTTGACCGCCTTTTCCACGATCAAACCCACCAGGTCCTGGGGCGAAGTGACAATGACCAGGCCGTCGAGCCGCACTGTCTGGAAAATGGTCAGCGGCACGTCGCCGGTGCCCGGCGGCAGGTCGATGAACAGATAGTCGGCCCGGGCCCAAACGACCTCGGTCCAGAACTGTTTGACCAGGCCGGCGATGACCGGTCCGCGCCAGATGACCGGATCGGTCTCCTTTTCCATCAGCAGATTGATGCTGATGATGTCAATGCCGCCCGGGCTCTCCACCGGATACAGGCCGAATTCATCCATCCGGGCCCGCCCGCGCAAGCCGAACAGCCGGGGGATGGAGGGGCCGGTGATGTCGGCGTCCATCAGACCCACCCCTGGCCCCCGCCGTTTGACGGCCGAGGCCAGCAAGCCGCTGACCAGAGATTTGCCCACCCCGCCTTTGCCGCTGACCACCCCGATGACTTTGCCGATACGGCTCAGTTCATGGGGCCGGGCCAGCAAATCCTCCGGACGCTCCGCCGTGGGCTGGCAATGGCGGTCGGCTTCGACCTGGCGGGCGTCGCAGTCGGTTTGACAAGTGGAACATTGGGAGGGGGAGCAGTTGTCGCTCATACCTCAGTCTCCTTCCTGAAAGGTTTCATGATGCCGAAGGCAACCCATTGTATGGATGCCGTATTATCCAGGCTTTGGGACCGGAAGGCAAGTAAAAATCGTGGCGCCGGAGCGCGCGGGGGTGAATCGGCCCTTCGTTTACGTTGGTTTTTACATTTGATATATGGTATGGTAGGATGTTGATTTCTGAGCGCCAAACCAAGGCGGGCAGGTCGGCCAATACCACCACAAAGGATCTCATCATGAATAATGTCGTCATCGTGGGCGCCCAATGGGGCGACGAAGGCAAAGGGAAAGTTGTTGATATTTTAACTGAAAAGGCTGATCTGGTGGTGCGCTTCCAAGGCGGCAACAACGCCGGTCACACCCTGGTGGTGGGCGGTGAGAAATATGCCCTCCATTTGGTGCCCTCGGGTATCCTCCACCCGGGCAAGCTGGGGCTGGTGGCCAACGGGGTGGTGGTCGATCCTGAAGTGCTCATCAAGGAAATCGACGGCCTGACCGCCCGAGGGGTGAAAATATCCCCGGACAATCTGATGGTCAGTGAAAAGGCCCATATGATCCTTCCCTACCACCAGGCCCTGGATCAGGCCCGGGAAGGCTCCAAGGGCGCGGGCAAGATCGGCACCACTGGCCGGGGCATCGGCCCGGCGTATGAGGACAAGGCGGCCCGCGCCGGTCTGCGGATGGGCGATTTGCGCGATCCGGCTTTTTTTCGGGAGCGGGCCGAACTGGCCCTGGCTGAAAAAAATCAGCTTTTGACCGGACTATACGGCTTGCCCCCGGTCTCCCTGGACGATTTGACGGCCAAGGCCCGCGTCTGGGCCGAACGGCTGTGTCCTTTTTTGGGCGACACCTGGCGCCGGTTGCAAAAGGCCGTGGCCGGCGGCGACAAAATCATCTTTGAAGGGGCCCAGGCCGCCCAGTTGGACCTGGACCACGGCACCTACCCCTTTGTCACCAGTTCCAACCCGGTGGCCGGCTCGGTGGCGGTGGGCGCGGGGCTGGCCCCCCAAAAAGTGGAGGGCGTCCTGGGCTTGGTCAAATCATATTCCACCCGGGTGGGGTCCGGCCCTTTTCCCACCGAGCTCACCGATCGAACCGGCGATTATCTGCGGGATCGGGGGGTGGAATTCGGCACCACCACGGGCCGCCCCCGCCGTTGCGGCTGGCTGGACGCGGTGGTGGTCCGCAATTCGGTGGAGTTGTGCGGGGTGGACCACCTGGCCGTGACCAAGCTGGATGTTCTGGCCGGCCTTCCGGAGCTGAAAATCGCCACCCATTATCTGCTCGACGGCGAAAAGATCGACTTTATCCCCGCCGATTATCGGGAGTTTGAGCGCTGTCAGCCGGTGTACGAGACCTGGCCCGGTTTTGACGGCGACTTGTCGGGGGCGAAAAAAATGTCCGACCTGCCTGAAGGCGCCCTCCGCTACCTCGACCGGATGAGCGAATTGTGCGGCGCGCCCCTGGGCCTGGTCTCAGTCGGCCCGGACCGCGAGGAAACGATCGCTCTGTATGAATATTTTTAGAGGTTCCCGACTGTTCCTTTCAGCTGAACCCCGAAATCATTTTGCGGAGAGCGCGCCCCATGCCTGACGAGCGTGACCAGATATCGCCGGAGTTGGCCAAGCTCAAGGAGCTGGAGGCCAAGCTGGATATCTATAAAAGCACGCTCACCGAAATTTACGAACAATACGACCAGAAGCTGGAGGAACTCAGTCTGGTCCGCCGTATGGGCGACGCCTTGCGCTCCACCCATGGCCTGGAAGCCCTTTCGCGGTCTCTTTTGGAAACGGTGGCCCACGAAGTGGCGGTGGACCGTTTGGTTTTGATGCTGGCTCATGAAAAAAAAGCCGGACAGCTTCTTATCAGGGCCGCTTATTGGGCTGATCAGGAAATATTTTCTTTTTTCGAAACCACCCGCGCCGTGCCCTGGTCGG
>JAVBTP010000077.1:0-7482 GCA_031556115.1 Candidatus Adiutricaceae bacterium | reverse complement strand
CCTTCTTTTACGGTCATATTATACCACGCCATTTGCCATTTTTATACAATAATATCAAAATATTTAACCATTTTTAAGACCCGACTAAGTAAAAGTTGATCGTTTTCTTTAAAGGTCTGTTTTCCGATCAATTGAAAAGCGCTCTCGCCGGCGCGTATCGGCAACCCGCCCGATCCCCACGGGTTTGGGCCTGGGCCTCTCCGCCTCTCCTTCCAGCGCCCACCCACCATCCACGGCCTGACCGTGGAGCGCCCGACCCGCCTCTGCGCCCGCGACCATCCTCTGGATCTGGACGACCTGGCCCACCGCCTGCGCTGCGCCGGCCTTCCGGGCCGCGATGTCAACGCCGGTTTTTCCGGAGGCCTCCCGGTTCGAAGGTGGACGCGGGCGACCGCCTGCTCCTCAACGCCCCCGAGACGCGCGGGGAAATTATCGCCCGCAGCGTCACCACCGGGGGCCGGATGGTCAATCGGGGGTTCATCGGCGCCTGTGCCGTGCCCGCCAAAGGGCATCTGGAATGCAAGAGCCTTATTCCCGGCGGCGGCGTCTCCCGGGCCATTCCGGAACTCGAAGGAACCATGGATGGAGTGGAACTGTCCCGCGGGGCGGCGGCGGGCAAGATCGCCCAAGAGGAAATCGAATACCTGATGGCCCGTGGTCTGGACGAGGAAGAAGCCGCCTCGACCATTGTGCGCGGTTTTTTGAACGTCGATATTATGGGGCTTCCGGCGGCGCTCCGGGAGCGCCTGGAGGCGGAGATCGCCAAGCTGGGGAGCGGCCCGGCCATGTAGGCCGCAGACCGTTACGGAGATGGGCTTTCAGCCGGCGGTTTCGGCCGGCGGCCCATCCGGGCCGGGCCGGCCCCAGAGGAGAAAGGAATTGTTCTCGGCGCACCCCATGCCCTCGATGAACCGCGGGTGGTCCAGGGGCAGGCGTTTTCCCAGACCGTCATAGACGTCCATAAAATTCGGGTGGGCGCTGGGGATTATCCAGATGCGTTCGTCAAAGTCCAGGAGAAGAAAAACATCCTCCTCAAAAGGCCCCTGATCGGTGGTGCGCAAAGTCACCGCCTCCAGCCGCGAAAGCTCGCCCACGGACGGCCGCTCTCCGTCCAGCGGGTAGACCAGCGCCTCGCCCGAAAGCCCGATCCGCTCCCCGGGGGTGACCATCAAAAACCGGCCCCCTTCGGGGCGCCATCCCCGGGGTTTTCGCCGGGCCGGCCGAGCGCGGACCAGCACCAGCCCGCCGACCAAAACCACCCCCGCGATGATCCAGCCCCACTCCATACACGTCGCCCTTTCCCCGTTTTGTTCCGAATGCGGGCCGTGGCCGGTTATTGACTCGCCGACTGAACTTGTTCGGCGTGATTTCGGCAAAGCCCGAAATCACAGGGACTTGGCCAGCCGAGAATGAATATATTCAGCCACCGGATCTATATTGGGAATCGCCGCGGCGAATTTTTATCGGCACCCAGCGAAACCGCAGACCCAGCCGCGCAAAGGCTTTCAGTTCCCCGAGGCTTCGCAGCGAGGCCAGCCGCGCCGGCCAGGGCGCTTTTCGCAGCCATTTATAAAAGACGTGATTTCCAAACCAGGGCCGGTATTCGCCGGCCAGAGCCCAGGCTTTGTCTTTCAACGCTTTCGGGTCGGCGAAATCATACATGTCCAGCCAGAAGTTTTTTTGAAAATACCCGATCAGATACTCTTCCTGGCCAAGCCATAAATCGTGGCGCCGATAAAAATCGAAAACCGCCCCCGCGACCTCCAGATAGCTGGCCCGATTGGTTTGCGGAGTCTTTCGCCACCGGGCGGTAATCGACTCGGGGTGGCGCCGGTAGTGGTACAAGGGCCGGTCCAGGAATAAAACATTTCGGCTGACGGCCAGATATTGGCAGAGGAAGACGTGGTCCTCCGAGGCCCGAAAGTCGGGAAAACCCAACTGATAGCGCCGCGCCAAATCCGTTTTGAACATGCTGGTCACCACGGAGCCGGCGAAATGCAGCCGCAGTTCGCCATCCAGAGGCCACGGCCCCGACCGGGGCAACCGGAACAAGTCGTTCATCCTGGCGATGTCGGACGGCGGTACGCCCGGCCCGCCGAAAGCCGCCAGGCCCCAGTTGACCAGATCGAGGCGCTCGTCGGCCCGCATCTGGTCCGAGGCCAACCGGTAGGTCTCCGGCTCCACCCAGTCATCCGGATCGAGAAACGTCAGGTAGGGCGCGACCGCCCGCTTCAGGCCCGCTCCCCGAGCCGCCCCCACCCCCTGATTGGTCTGGTGGATGACCGTGAAACGGGGGTCGGCGGCGGCGTATTGGTCCAGTATGGCTCCGCAGCCGTCCGGCGAGCCGTCGTCAACGCAGATGATTTCCATTTCCCGCAAAGTCTGACCGGCCAGACTGTCCAGGCACTCTTTCAAATAAGGTTCGGCCTTGTACACCGGCACGATGACGGAGACTAGGGGCTTGGTCTCGTCCATGATCCGCCTCTTTCATACCAAGTTGCATTCAATGGGGATTGAATGCCGGACGCCAAAGTTCATCCGGCTTCGCCGGCCCGCCTGAAGCGGCTTTTCAGGAACCGCTTCAGACTGTGCGGGCTCAAAAGACGGCGCAACTGACGGGCCGCCGGCTCCCGTCCGTTGATGGCCAGCCGGTCCAGAAACCAGGGTCCGGCCTCGGGGACCGGCCAGGCGTTGCCGCCTCCGGAAACCCCCAGCACGATATCCAGCCCCGCCGCCCCGGCCAGCGGAAACACGTCCGGCCGGTGAAAACCCATCGGGAGGGCCAGGGAGGCCGGGTGACGGCCGAGGCGCGACAACCGTTCCTGGGCCTGGCCGAGCTCCCGCCGTACGTCCTCGAGGGGGGCCTGGCCCAGATGAAGATGGCTGAGGGTGTGGTTGCCGAGGGTCAAGAGGCCGCCGTCGGCTCGGGCGGCCAGTTCCTCCCAGGTATACGGCCGGTCCGCCTCGCCCACGGGGCGCAGAATCTCCGGGCCGAAATCGCTCCGCAGGCGGGCGCGGATCTCCGCCGCCGGCCGCGCCAGGTTGGACCGGATCTCCACGGCCACGGCCGCGTCGGAGAGCCCCCGTTTTTTTCCGGCCCGATACATGGCGTCCCACCAGAAGGAGTCGCCGTCGGCCACGTTGTCCAGCACCGGAAAGAGGGTGGCCGGGATGCGCCGCCGTTTCAGAATCTCCAGGGCGGCGTCATTGTTTTTATACCCGTCGTCAAAAGTGATCCAGGCCGCCAACCGCCCGCCGGCCTCCGGCGGCCACACCCGGTCGTTGACGAAGACGGCGCCCAGACCGGCCAGGAAATCCAGCACGGAGGTGAAAAAATCAAGGGTGACCGCCTCCTGGGGATCCCGCAGGTTTTGGCCGATCTCCCCGGAGTCGCGAAAAATGCCGTGAAAGCACACGATCAGGAGCGAGGGCGACCAGCGCCCGCCGGCCACACTCAGGGCCGCCAGTTGGTCGTCGATGAAGCCCACCCCCCGACGGGCCAGAGGCTTCAGCCTTTCTTGAACCCACATCCGTCACCGCCTTTGGCCGACCGGACCAACACCCGCCGCCGTGAAGATTTTTCTCAAACCCGCTCCCGATCCGGACTTTTCCCGAGAGGATACCCCCCATCGCCGTGCGCCGCATACCCGCATAACGGGCGGAGCCGGAGAGGTTATTGTCGATAGTGAATCAGCCAAACCGAAGACGGCGGCAGGGTCACGGCGTCGCCCGGTTTCAGCGGCCGGGGCGGGCCCGAGGCCACCCGGAGAAGATCCTGGGCCGACACCATGGCCGCCCCCTGGACGCTGACCGTCGCCGACCGTTGGACCGAACGGTTGACCAGCATCAGGTATCGCTGGCCGCCCTGTTCCAGGGCCAAGGCGTTCACCGGGGCGATGGTCGGATTTCGGGCCAGCCAGGGATCGTGGTCCTCCAACTCCATCACGCCGAGCTTTTCATAGCGGAGGGGCTCCAGGCCCCGGATAGTGAAAAGGGCCTGGCCGGAGCCGGCGGAAGACGCCTGGCGATACTCGGTGGCCAGCACCGCGGCCCCCCGCCACGGCTGGAGGTTCTTGTACAGCGCCCCGGCCGGCCTGAGCCGCACCATGGTCTCCCGGGCGTCGCGGATCAGGCCGAAATTGTGATTGCCCACCAGCGACCAGATGCACGCCCCGGCTATATCCTGGCGGGCGTATTCCATCAGCAGGTCGGCGATGAACACCCCCTGCACCGGCGCTTCCCCGTATTGCCAGGATTTTTCGGGCTCGTCGGTCATCAGGTTGAATTCCGTGATCCAAATGGGCACCTTCTTCCGCATCTGGCCGGCGATGGTTTCCAGATTGGCGGACAGGCGGGCCGGGGAGGCCAGGATGAGCTGCCTGATGTTCAAATCCGACAGGCCTTTCACGTCATAGGGACTGTAGAGGTGGACAATGAAGAAGTCGGCCTGGTCGGCCAGACCCTGCATCACGGTCCGGTTCCAGCGTTCGGCGTCCGGGGCCGCATAGCCGCGCCAGGTGACGCCCAGAAGGTTGCCTTCCACAACGGCCCCCAGTTGGATGGCCTGCCCCTTTTCCTGGGCGGCCGATCTCAGGGCCGCCGCGATGGCCGTGAATCGCTTGACGTATTCTTCCGGGCTGATGTTGGCGGGCGCCTTGATATCGGGGATCGATTCCTTGAAGTAAGACTCGTTGCCGATTTCCCACCAAAGCACCCGCGGCGCGGGGTCCAGGCGCCGCGCCTGGTCAGCCAGCCACTTCAGCCACGCGGCGCTCTCTTCGGGCGGGGCGTTGAGGTTGGCCGTGATCATGCCCTGGGCGCCGAGGGCGGAAAGAAGCCGCAAATACTCGGCCGAACCGAAGACCATGGGCTCCGCCTGACCGTCGAAGTTGAGGCCGGCGCCGCGTTTCCGCGGGTTCGAAAGATTCGCCGCGGAAGCGTCCGGAGAGCGGTCGCTGACCCCGTCGGCCCAGGCATAGCGGTTGGCCAGCGTCCCGCCCGGAAAGCGGATGACGGTCGGAGCCAGCCAGTCTTTGATTCTTTTGATGACCGTGGCCTGGGTATCAAAAACACCGCCTTCGGGCATCAGCCCGTCCCCCCCATTGGTCCACTGGAGATTGGCCCCGAACAACCGCGGCCTGAAAGCGGCCTCGGTGGGCGCGCCGACCAGAATATGAATATCCGTTCCCGCCGGTTCGGCCGCGGACAGAGGTCCCGGGAGGAGCGCCCCCCAGAGGAGGCACACCCCCCACAAACCCAGGGCGGTAATATAATAAACCCGGCCGCTGAACATGTTCATTCTCGGACGACCGAATTCAGTGATTCCGGGTTTTGGCGAAGTCACGGATCGAATATGTTTATTGGTCGGCGCCATAATCGAATTTTTCATGATCACCCTCCAGCGATGGTCACCCGGTCCGCTTCCGAAACCGGGCCGGGGCGGGGAAACGGACGGCCTCCCCCTCAGGGCAGCACCACAAAATACCGCTTGAGGCTGGGAATTTCCCAGTTGCGGTCGTATTGAGCTCTGACCCACCACACATACCGCCCCGGACTCGGCGCCTTCCACAGGAGCGTGTAGTACCGCTTGTGCGGGTAATGGAGTTGCGGCAGCGCGAACAGCGCCCGGTCCTGGCGCTGGATCTCCACAATATACCGGATGGGTTCACGGGGAGTGCTCTGCGGGAACTGCTCGAACATGGGGTCATCCATCGGCAGCCAGCCGAACGTGATCATGCTGTCGCGGGGGAACCGGGCGCCGTCGAAGGGCATGATCTGGTGAAGGGTGACGGCCAGGGTCTCCCCGTGGGGCAAGAGGCCCGGCGCGGGCAGCCGATTGTAATCCGGGCGGGCGGGCGGATGCTCCCAGAAGTAGGAGCGGGGGACGGGCTGCTCAAAGTAATCCCACTGATACGAATCCCATTTATAGTTATCCCAATGGAAAGAGTCCCATCGCTGGCCGTCACTGGCCGACCCGACCCCGGGCCCGGCCAGGGCCAGGGCCAGGGCCGCCATCAATAAAAATAATACAACCGGTCTCATTATTTTTCCCTGAGCGGCAGGTTTGGCGCCGGCGGACAATCACGCCCCGAACCTTCTTTGTACCACATTGTGCGGATAATGTTAACCGGCCGGCCCTCGAACTCTCGGGCGCGGCTCAGAAGGACAATACCCGGCGTATCCGGCCGGGGGTCAGGGCCCGCCACAAGCCGCTGCCCGCCACAGGCAGAAGGGCGGCCGCGGCCATGGCCAGACAGAAGGTCAGATCCTCCGCCGGACGCCACCAGGCCACCAGCGACAGGGCGACGGCCAGCAGAATCAGCGCTTTGATCGGAGCCGAGGTCCGCGACAATCGATAGAAGTGCGGCTGGGAGGCCCAGAGATACAACAGGGCCATCACCCAGGTGGCCGCCGCGGTGCCCAGGGCCGCCCCGTGGACTCCCCCTAAAACCGTACCCAGACTGATCAGGGCGAAAAACACCGCCGTGGCGCAGGCCACTCCGGCCAGAGCCCACTTTTCCCGGGTGGCCGCCTGGAACAGCAGGCCGATCTGGGTGTTGAGGGCGTGGCCCGGCAACATGAAGGCCAGCACGGCCAGCACCGGCACCGAGGCCGCGTATTTGACCCCGAAGATCAACGTCAGAAAAAAGGCCGAGCCGACGATCATGGCCGCGGTTCCCAAGAGGCTCAATCCCAGAAGCAGTTCCATACTGGCCACCACCCGGGGGCTGAAGTCCTCCGCCTGGACGGACCAGCTGTGGCTGACGTGGGGGAAGGCCGAAAAGATGATGCACTCCGGGAGCATGAAGCTCATGCTGACGATACGCATGGCGCAGCCGTAGATGCCGAGGATTTCGTCGGTGGCCAGCCAACCCAGGATGATGACGTCGGCCCGGAAGTAGATATTGGCCAACAGATGCATGGGGGCAAAGGTCCACATCAACTCCCGGACGAACCGCAGGTTGCCGCGCTCCAGCTTGGGGGAGGGGCCCAGGCGCCGGCGGTAAAAAATAGCGACCATAACCCCCGCGGCCAGAAGCCGCCCCAGGGTGTAGGCGGTCACCAGTCCGTAGAGGCCCAAGCCCGCCAAGAGGGCCGCCACACTGAGGGCCACCCGGAAAGCCTGCTCGACAATGTTGAGGTGCATCAAAGCCACGCCCTCGGCGTGGGCCACAAAGACCGACTCCCCGCACTGCAGGAGGCTGGTGAACGGCAGACTCAACCCCACAATGGCCGCCAGGCGGACAAAATCCCCTTCGTCTTTCAACAGCCAGGCCAGACCCAAAAACAGAATGAAACTGACCAAAGTCGCCGGGAGGCTCAACAGCAGAGCCGCGCCGAGGGTTTGGGCCTCCTGGTCGGGATTGCGGCCGATCTCGCGGGCCAGAAGCTGTCCCAGGCCCAGGGTGCTGAGGCTCTGGAAGAGCACAATGAGCCCCATCAGCAGAACATACAGCCCGAATTCCCCGACGGACAATACGC